>DATJGR010000271.1:0-8496 GCA_035494855.1 Pseudomonadales bacterium
CGACGCGTTGCGGGCCGAGAAGATCATGCAGGATCGCATTTTCGAGAAAGCCAACGAGGGCAAGATCGAGCTCGTCTGGAATCACCAACTCGAGGAAGTGCTGGGCAATGAAGGCGGCGTCACCGGCATCCGCCTGTCCCACACGAACGGGCGCGATCAACGCGAAATTCCTCTGTCGGGCGTGTTCATCGCGATCGGCCACACGCCTAACACCGGCATATTCGAAGGGCAGCTCGACATGCAGGGCGGCTACATCCGCGTTGCAACCGGCTTGGACGGAAACGCGACCGCGACGAGCGTATCCGGGGTGTTCGCCGCCGGCGACGTGGCCGACCACGTATATCGCCAGGCCGTCACGTCCGCCGGCTTCGGCTGCATGGCCGCGCTCGACGCCGAGCGCTACCTCGACGCGCTAGCGAAGCGGAGACCCGCGACACCGGCGTGATCGAATGCGACGCCCGATCGTATTGCGTCCGAACGATTCGTCATTTCCCGCTGCAGAACTGGCGCTGAAGGAACCGAACGGACTCCTCGCGATCGGCGGCGACCTGTCACCCGCGCGGCTGCTGAGCGCCTACCTTCACGGCATCTTTCCGTGGTTCAGCGACGATTCCGGCCCGATCATGTGGTGGTCACCCGATCCGCGCGCGGTGATCTTTCCCGACCGCGTCAAGGTGTCGCGCAGCCTGCGCCGCACCCTCGCGCGCGGTGCGTTCGAAATCAGGCTCGACACCGAGTTCGACGAAGTGGTGCGCGGATGCGCCGCGCCGCGCGAGGGCGATCCGCGAACCTGGATCACGCCGGCAATCCGCGCGGCGTACGGTGAATTGCATCGGCTCGGCTATGCGCACTCCGTCGAGACGTGGGCCGGAAGTGAACTGGTCGGCGGCCTTTACGGTGTATCGATCGGTCGGATGTTTTTCGGGGAGTCCATGTTCGCGCGCAGGACAGACGCGTCGAAGGTGGCCTTGGTTTGTCTTACCGACCAGTTGATTCGATGGCACTTCGAATTGATCGACTGCCAGGTGATGAACCCGCATCTGCAGTCGCTCGGCGCCATCGACATGCCGCGCCGAGAATTCCTCGCCCGGCTGCGCAATAATCCCCAACACGTCACACGTCGCGGTCTCTGGCAGTTCGATGAACGATGAGTTGAGCGACAAACAGTTCTTCCTGACTCCGCCGCATCCTTGCAGCTATCTGGAGAATCGCACCGCGCGCACGCTGTTTCTCGATCCGCGCGAAGTCGTGAACTCGTCGATCTACGGACGGTTGACTCATGCCGGCTTCCGCCGCAGCGGCAGCCATCTTTATCGGCCGTATTGCGATGGTTGCGGAGCGTGCGTTCCGTCTCGAGTTCCGGTGGCGGATTTCCGCTGGTCGCGGCGGTTTAGGCGCATTCGACGCGCAAACGAAGGCGTCACCGCGACAATGAAGGACGCTGTCTTCTCCGACCGCTACTACGATCTGTATGCCCGGTACATCGACGCGCGGCACTCCGACGGCGACATGCATCCGCCGAACGTCGATCAGTTCCGGTCGTTTCTGCTCAGCAGCTGGAGCAACTCTGCGTTCCTCGTACTCGAAGAGGGCGGACGCCTCATCGGAGTGGCCGTTACCGATCGGGTGCCCGACGGTCTCTCGGCCATTTATACGTTTTTCGAACCGACATTGAGCAAACGCAGCATTGGCGTGCTCGCCGTACTGGCGCAGATCGAATACTGCATCGGCAACTCGATTCCGTATCTTTACCTCGGCTATTGGGTTCGAGACAGTCCGAAGATGCGCTACAAAACCGACTATCGCCCCATCGAATTATTGGTCAGCAAACGCTGGGTACGCCTCACCTGAACTCAGCCTGGTCGTTTTGCCTTTCGGTATCGCTTGCGGCAGAATGCGCGACGCTTTTGCAACGCTGCGGAGAGTATGGCGAAGGAAGAACAGATCGAAATGGAAGGAACCATCGTGGACACGCTTCCAAACACGATGTTCCGCGTAGAACTGGACAACGGCCACGTTGTTACCGCGCACATCTCCGGAAAGATGCGCAAGAACTACATCCGATTGATCACCGGCGATCGAGTGAAAGTAGAACTGACGCCCTACGACCTGACGAAGGGGCGCATCACGTTTCGCGCGCGGTAGCCGCCTTCGCCGATTCGATACGCAACGCCAGATCGCCGTTCTCGACCGTTACATAAACGGTACCACCCGCGCCGGATAGCTCGCCGAACAGGATGTCTTCGGCCAGTTGCCGCTTGATCTTCTCCTGAATCAGCCGCTGCATCGGCCGCGCGCCCATCTTCTCGTCGTAACCTTCGCGCGCCAGCCAGTCGCGCGCTGCATCGTCGATCTCGAGCTGCACGCGCTTCTCGTCGAGTTGCGCCTGCAGTTCGGTGAGGAACTTGTCTACGACCGTCTTGATGATCTCGCCGTCGAGCGCCTTGAACTGAACGATCGCATCGAGCCGGTTGCGGAACTCGGGGGTGAACATGCGACGGATCACTTCCATCGCGTCGCTCGCGTGGTTCTGATGCGTGAAACCGATCGACGCCCTGCTCGCTTCCTGCGCGCCGGCGTTCGTCGTCATCACCAGCACGACATTGCGGAAATCCGCCTTGCGACCGTTGTTGTCGGTCAGTGTGCCGTGGTCCATCACCTGCAACAGCAGATTGAACACTTCAGGGTGAGCTTTTTCGACTTCGTCGAGCAGCACGACACTGTGGGGATGCTTCGTCACCGCTTCGGTGAGCAATCCGCCTTGATCGAAGCCGACATAACCGGGCGGTGCGCCGATCAGACGCGACACGGTGTGGCGTTCCATGTACTCCGACATGTCGAAGCGCAGCAGTTCCACACCCATGATGATCGCGAGCTGACGACAGACCTCGGTCTTTCCCACGCCGGTCGGACCGGCGAACAGGAATGAACCGGTCGGCTTTTCACCGGACTTCAGGCCGGCGCGCGACAGCTTGATGGACGCCGCGAGCAGGTCGATCGCTTCGTCCTGACCGAACACGACCATCTTGAGTTTCTTGTCGAGGTCGCGCAGCGCCTCCTTGTCTGACGACGTGACTTGGGCGGATGGGATGCGGGCAATCTTGGCGACCACCTGCTCCACATCGGTCGCGCCGATCGTCTTTTTGCGGCGACTCGGCGGCAACAGCTTCTGCGCAGCGCCGGCTTCGTCGATGACGTCGATCGCCTTGTCCGGAAGGAAACGGTCGGTGATGTAGCGCTCTGACAGTTCTGCCGCGGCGCGCAGCGCCTTGTCGGTGTAACGGATGTGATAGTGGTCTTCGAAGCGCGACTTCAGACCTTTCAGAATCTGATACGTGTCATCCACGTTCGGCTCGGTGATGTCGATCTTCTGGAACCGGCGCGACAGCGCGCGATCCTTTTCGAAAATCCCTCGATATTCCTGGTATGTCGTCGAGCCCATGCAACGCAGTTCACCCGACGTGAGGATCGGTTTGAGAAGGTTGGAAGCGTCCATCACTCCGCCCGAAGCGGCACCGGCGCCGATGATGGTATGGATTTCGTCGATGAACAGGATCGCGTGCGGCTTTTTCTTCAGATCCGCGAGCAGCATCTTGAAGCGCTTCTCGAAGTCGCCGCGGTATTTCGTGCCGGCAAGCAGCGCGCCCAGATCCAGCGCGTAGACAGTGCCATCTGCGACGACATCGGGTACCTGCTTGTCGACGATGCGCTTTGCAAGACCTTCCGCGATGGCAGTTTTACCCACGCCCGACTCACCGACGAGCAACGGATTGTTCTTGCGCCGGCGGCACAGCACCTGGATGACCCGCTCGAGCTCTGCATCGCGGCCGACCAGCGGATCAATGCGACCCTTACGCGCCTGCTCGTTGAGGTTGGTGGCAAACGACTCCAACGCGCTCGGTTGTCCGGCCTCGCCGCTCGCCGCCGCATCCTCGTCCTGCTCGGACGATTCGCCGGCGCCTTCCTCACCTGCGACTTTGGAAATGCCGTGCGCGATGTAGTTGACGATGTCGATCCGCGCGACGTTCTGCTGCTTCAGGAAATAGACCGCCTGGCTCTCCTGTTCGCTGAAGATCGCAACGAGTACCTGCGCACCCGTGACTTCCTTTCGGCCCGATGACTGGACGTGAAAGACCGCCCGCTGCAGAACGCGCTGGAAGCCGAGCGTCGGCTGCGTCTCTCTTTCGCTGTCGCCCGCCGGAATCAGCGGCGTGGTCGACTCGATGAACTCGTGCAGTTCCTTCCGCAGGCGATCGATGTCGGCGCCCACGGCCTTCAGCACGTCCACCGCAACGGTGTTGTCGAGCAGCGCGAGCAGCAGGTGCTCCACTGTCATCCATTCGTGACGCTTGGACCGTGCTTCCTTGAACGCAAGGTTCAACGTGACTTCCAGATCTTTGCTCAGCATAGGGTTACCTAGTCCGTCATCTCAATCTTCGACATCAGCGGATGATGATTCTCCTGGGAGTACTGATTGACCTGTTCCGATTTGGTCTCAGCGATGTCCCTCGGGAATATACCCACTACCGCACTACCGCTCGTATGAATGGTCAGCATTATCTGTGTGGCTTTCTCACGATTCATACCGAAAAACCGTTCCAATACATGTACCACGAATTCCATCGGCGTGTAGTCATCATTGAGGATGATGACTTTGTACATCGGCGGACGCCTGAGCTTGGGTTTTGTGGTCGCAGTCGCGAGACCCGAGTCCCGATCTTGGTCTTGGTCACCCGATCCACCACCACTCGACAAGCTTAGTTGAAGATCGGATCGATGAAACACACGCGCAGTCACGAAATCCGAGGCTCATCTAATTCGGCTTCATCATAACACGTGAAAAACGGACGTTTGCGCCGCGCGACGCTGGGAGTCCGACGCCAGGTGCGATCTTGACTCACTGTTCATTTAAGCGGAGAGTCTCGAAGGGGGCGGAGTTTGCTTGGGTGTCAGGTGCGTGCAAACGCAGTTGGCAAGCTTCGGAGGGGAGGAACGGTCGCTATGGCGACAGGCAAGGTCAAATGGTTCAACAACGCCAAGGGTTACGGCTTCGTAATCGCTGAGGCGGGTGGCGAAGATCTGTTCGTCCACTACTCGTCGATTCAGATGGACGGATACAAGACGCTGAAGGCCGGCCAGGATGTCGAGTTCGACATCGAGCAAGGGCCAAAAGGTCTGCACGCGGTGAACATCCGATCATTCGAGTCCGATGCGCTCCCGGGGGCGCCGATCGCGCCAAGCATCGAGCGCAAGCCGAGCGACGACGAACGGCCGGCGAAGGCGTTCAGTACGTCGGCGCGGGAGTACGCGCAGTCCCGTTAGCTACATCTTCGAGATCATCGCGCGACCGAACTCGGAACACTTGAGCAACTTCGCTCCGGTCATCAGCCGTTCGAAGTCGTACGTAACCGTCTTCTGCGCGATCGCACCCTCCATGCCTTTTATGATCAGATCGGCCGCTTCGCGCCAACCCATGTGGCGCAGCATCATTTCGGCCGAAAGAATCAGCGAACCGGGGTTGACCTTGTCCTGACCGGCGTACTTCGGAGCCGTCCCATGCGTTGCCTCGAACAGCGCAACCGGATCGCCGATGTTCGCACCCGGGGCGATTCCGATACCGCCGACCTGCGCAGCCAACGCGTCCGATAGATAGTCACCGTTCAGGTTCATCGTGGCGATCACGCTGTACTCGTCGGGACGCGTGAGGATCTGTTGCAGCATCGCGTCGGCGATCATGTCCTTGAACACGATCTGCCGGCCGGTCTTCGGATTTTTCAACTGATGCCACGGACCGCCGTCGAGCGGCGTCGCTCCGAACTCTTCGCGCGCAAGCTCGTAGCCCCAGTCTTTGAAGGCACCCTCGGTGAACTTCATGATGTTGCCTTTGTGGACGAACGTCAGCGACGGCCGATCTTCTTCGATCGTGTACTGGATCGCCTTGCGCACCAGCCGCTTCGTCCCCTCTTCGGAGATCGGCTTGATGCCGAGGCCGACGTGTTCGGGGAAGCGGATCTTCGTCACGCCCATTTCGTTACGAAGGAATTTCATCAGCTTGATTGCGGCGGCACTGTCGGCTTCCCATTCGACGCCGGCATAGATGTCTTCCGTATTCTCTCGAAAGATCACCATGTCGGTTTTCTCGGGATGTACCACAGGGCTCGGCACGCCGGTGAACCACCGAACCGGTCGTTGACACACGTACAGGTCGAGTTCCTGTCGGAGCGCGACGTTCAGCGAACGGATACCGCCCCCCACCGGCGTCGTCATCGGTCCTTTGATGCCGACCACGAACTCCTTCATCGCAGTCAGTGTCTCGCTCGGCAGCCACTGGTCTTCGCCATAGACCTCCAGGGACTTCTCACCCGCGTAGATCTCCATCCACCTGATGGTTCGCGAACCGCCGTACGCTTTGGCGACCGCAGCGTCGACCACGTCCTTCATTACCGGCGTGATGTCGACTCCGATGCCGTCGCCCTCGATGAACGGAATGATCGGGTTCTTCGGAACAGTCAGCGATCCGTCCGCGGCTGCTTTGATTTTCTCCCCGTCGGACGGGACGCGGATGTGTTGATAACCCATGGGGCACTCCCTTGTTTGGCCGGTCTTACAAAGCCGCGCATTATAGAGCAAATTCGGGAAATGCCGTGGCCAAGTTGCTCCGCTTCTTCAAGCCGTTTCGCGTTCTTTCGCAGTTCACCGACGCGAACGGTCGGCGCACGCTCGCAGACTTCATCGACGTTCCCGGGGTCTACACAGCCGGGCGACTCGACTACGACTCCGAAGGTCTGCTGCTGCTGACCGACGACGGCGCGCTGCAGGCGCGCATCGCGCATCCGAAGCACAAACTCGAAAAGGTCTACACCGTGCAGGTGGAAGGCAAGCCGACGCAAACGACGCTCGACCGACTGATGCAAGGCGTGGTGCTGCGCGACGGTCTCAGTCGCGCGATCGGCGCGAAGCAAACGACGGAGCCCGCCTCGCTTCCGCCTCGAGACCCGCCCATTGCGCCGCGCCATCGCGAGTCGAGCAGCTGGGTCAGCATCGTTCTGACAACCGGCAAGAACCGACAGGTGCGCAGGATGCTCGCGGCGGTAGGTCATCCGGTTTTGCGTCTGATAAGAACCCGGATCGGACCGTGGACGCTCGACGACCTGGCGCCAGGAGATTGGAAGGAGGAGGCGGTGCACTTGCCGCGCTGATGCGCGTTTACCTGCGCCAATCCGTAGAGCGCTGACGATCGGCGTTCGTCGACTCGATCCACCTCGCGCCGGAAGGCAGCACTTCCCGTTTCCAGAAGACCGCTTCCGTCTTCAACAGGTCGATGACGAACGTACAGGCTTCGAGCGCGGCTTGCCGGTGGCTCGACGTTGCAAGCACCAGCACGATCTGCTCGCGTGGCGCCAACGCACCGACGCGATGGATCACGACAACAGCGTCCAGCGGCCAGCGCGCACCGGCACGATCGATGATCGAATCGATGCTCTTCTCCGTCATACCGGGATAGTGCTCGAGCTCGAGATTCGAAACCCTGTTCTCCTCGTACTGGTCGCGAACCAGTCCGCAGAACGCCGCCATGGCGCCGACCCGTCCCGCGAGCGCCGCTCTCAGTTCGGACCATTCGCGACCCACGTCGAAGTCGTCGCGCTGGATCGAGATCTTCCTGTACATACTCAACCGCCCGTGATCGGCGGCATGAAGGCGACCTCGTCGCCGTCACGAACCGCGCAATCACCGTTTACGAATTCTCTATTGAGCGCGACGCGTACGTTCGGAGCCGTCAGTCCGGCGACAACGGCTTCGCCGAGCTGCTCGCGCATGTTAGCCAACAGTCCTGCAATGTCGCCCGACGTCGGAGCGCGAACCTCGACGACGTCGCGCCCGACCTGCTCGCGCAGCGCGGCGAAGAAGCGCACCTTGATGGCCATTCAATCGGTCCGGTTCCAGTCGCCACTCTTGCCGCCGCTCTTGTGCGTCAGCCGTACGCTCTCGATTTCCATGCCGCGGTCGGCGGATTTGCACATGTCGTATACCGTAAGCGCGGCGACGGACGCGGCCGTCAAAGCTTCCATCTCGACGCCGGTCTGACCCGTCACTTTGCATTCGGTCGAGATCTGCAGAACGTCGTCAGCGAGCCGGGCGAAGTCGACGGTGACCTTCGTCAACGCCAGCGGATGACACAGCGGAATCAGATCCGCGGTCCGCTTTGCCGCCTGAATGCCCGCGACGCGAGCGACTGCGAGTACGTCGCCCTTGGAGACGCCGCCGGCCACGATGGCCTCCAGCGTCTTCGGTTGCATGCGACCCAATGCAACCGCTCGGGCGATGCGCTCGGAGGCCGACTTTGCCGAGATGTCGACCATGCGCGCCTCACCCGCCGCGTTGAGATGCGAAAACTGCGTCACGCACGTGCTCCGGCAACGTTCAACAGGTCCGGGATTAGAGCGAATCACCTCATTCGGCGCAACAGACTCCGGTAAACTGCCGCCTCCCGTCTTT
>DATJGR010000272.1:0-4481 GCA_035494855.1 Pseudomonadales bacterium
CTGGGCGAGATGCAGCTGCGGGTGATCTGGGAAGAGATGCACAAGCGCTTCCCGAAAATCGAAGTGGTCGGCGATCCCGTCTATATGAAGTCGAGCTTCATTCACGGCATCCGCGAACTGCCGGTGCGCATTCGCGGCTGATGCAGGTTTTCGGGATCGGAAACGAAAACGGCGACTTCGAGTCGCCGTTTTTTCACTGTGGTCATACGTTACCAGTCGTTGGTCGATCTGCCTAGTCTGTTGCGACGGCGTTTTCAGGCGTACAACGCCGCGTTCCTTTCCGATCGGGGGCCGTGCATGCAGAAACGCCAGCTGACGAAAGCCCAGTCATCGAAGCGATTGCTGAAGACGCTGACCGACAACCCCGCGCTGCCGGCGTTCGTGAGAACGCTGCAGCCGCCGGTGCTGAAGCGCCTGATCGAATACGTCGGATTGCGCGACGCCGGAGATCTGATCGCGCTGACCACTCCGGAACAGATGCGCGACGTACTCGAAGAATCGTTGTGGGAATCGCTGACGCCTGGCCGTGCCGACCGGCTGCAGCCGGAGCGGTTCCTCGAATGGCTCGACGTGATGTTCGAAGCAGGCCCGGCTTTTGCGACGCAACGTCTCATCGACCTGGGCGACACGTTCGTGGTGCTGAACTTCGGGCCGCTGATCACGGTCACCGACCGCAGCGTCGCCGCGGAGCACATGGAGGAAGGGTGCGTGTGCGTGCTGTGCGAACTCGACAAGAACGACGTTCCGTTCGAGGTCATCGGCGAGTACATCGTGGCCGGGACCCACGACGACGAGTGGGAAATCGTCAAGACCGCGCTGGTCGAACTCGAAGGCGAAGACAGCGAGTTTCTGAACCGCGTGCTGGCGCGTTGTTCGTCGGCGCCGACGATGCGCGACTTCGAGGGCAACGCGCACCTGCTGCTCGATGACGAGACCTACGAGCGCGAGAAGCGCCGCGAACGGCGCGGTTTCGTCACACCGCAGGAGGCGGCCGTGTTCCTGAAGTCGACGCGGCAGGCGTCGCGCGACGATCTGGTCGCGCAGTCCGACTACGAGCCGATTACCCAACGCTATTTCGATCAGCTTGCCGCGGCGTCAAAAGCCGCGGCTGCCGAAGCCAAGGCGCGCGAAGAGGAAGAGGCGGAAGCCGACGAGGATCCGGGTGAGCCACCGGTCACGCCGGTGCAGCTGCGCACCTTGGAGGTGGCGTTGGCGGACGCCGAGATCACCAGCGATCGGCAACCGGAGTTGTTGACCGGGCCGAAGAGTTCGCGCGAGCCGGCGCAGGAACTGCAGGGGCGGCTCGACCGACTGCAACTGACGCGCCCGGATCTGTTTGCGGCGAGGCTCGGCGAACTGATTTTCCTCTCCAACGTGCTGATGGCCGGCAGCTGGTATCAGGGCGCGCGTTTCACCGAGACCGAAGCCGCCGCCGCGGCGCTCGCGTGCGCGAATCTCGGGCTGCTGCATCTGCTCGACGCGGAAGGGCAGGCGATGACGACGTCGCTGCGTGCCGATCTGATCGACCAGATGCTCGAGAACCGGCCCGGCATCGTGCGGCTGTTCCAGATCGGCTGGCACCTGATGCAGGCGTTGCCGGTGCGCGTGGCGCGACGGCTGCTGGAGGTGCTGCGTTCGCAACACGTGCGCGAGCAGTTGCGCCGCAAGCGCTGGATCCTCGACGAGATCGAGTCGGCCGTCAGCGATCCGGACCTGCTGGATCTGATCGACGACGGCGACTTCGAGGATGTCAGCGACAACCTGGTGCTGCTCGGCCTCGTGCTCGATCCCCGCGCGTGCCAATGCCTGCGCACGCTGATCTCCGATTTTCCGCGCTATCCATTGCAGCTGAACTTGGGCTTTCGGCCCGGAGGCGCGGCGACGAACGATTCGCACCATCTGACGACGCCGGACCAGCTCGGAAAGGTCGAAGCGTTCCTCGAGGAACTCGACGCGCTGTTGAAAATCTGAGCCGTCGAGGCGACGCTCGACCTCCAGAGGTTCGATACGACGCCGGCACGCCCTGGGCGTTGGCACGGAGGAGACGCGATGGCCACGCTGAGAACGGTTGTAGTGACGTTGCTGATCGTCGTGTTGTCGGCGTTGGCGTACGTGTACATCGGTTTCTACGACGTGGCGGCAGATGCGCCGCACGGCACGGTGATGCTCCGCCTCGCGGAGACGGCACGCGAGCGGTCGATCGCGGTGCGCTCGATCAACGTCAAGGTGCCGTCGGAACTCGATTCACCGGCGCTGATCGCGGCCGGCGCCACCGAGTACGCGCAGATGTGCGTAGGATGTCACCTCGCGCCGGGCGTGCCGGACAACGAGTTCCGCAAGGGGCTGTACCCGCTCGCACCACCGCTGGCAGGCGCGGAATTCGCGCGTGACGACAGCGAAGCGGCATCGGCGCGCCGGTTCTGGATCGTCAAGCACGGCATCAAGATGTCCGCGATGCCGGCTTGGGGCTTGACGCACGACGACAACACGATCTGGACCATTGTCGCGTTCCTGCGCAAGTTGCCGGCGCTGAAGCCGGACGAGTATGCGCAGATGACCGCGAACGCTGCGGCGGAGCACGAGGAACGGGAGCATCAGCATGACGAGTGAATCGCCGCACGACCGCCCGTCCGCATTGCCGCTCTCCGGCTATGTCGTGCTCGATCTCACCATCGCGCGCGCCGGTCCGACGGCGGTGCGACTGCTCGCGGATTGGGGTGCGAACGTCATCAAGATCGAGCCGCCGGTGGGACGGGATGGTTCCGGCGGGTCGGTGACCGGCGTTCGTCACGGACCGGACGATCAGAATCTGCATCGCAACAAGCGCGGCGTGTGCATCGATCTGAAACATCCTGACGGCGCCGCGCTGTTTCGCCGGCTCGTCGCGCGCGCCGACATCGTGGTTGAGAACTTTCGCGCCGACGTGAAGGTGCGGCTGGGCATCGACTACGCGCAGCTGCGGCAGATCAATCCGCGCGTCATTCTCGCGAGTATCTCCGGCTTCGGCCAGGATGGGCCCTATGGCGATCGTCCCGGTGTCGATCAGATCGTGCAGGGCATGAGCGGGCTGATGTCGATCACCGGCGAGCCGGGCGGCCCGCCGATGCGCGTCGGCATCGCGATCTCGGACACCACCGCCGGCATGTTCCTCGGACAGGGCATCCTGCTCGCACTGCTGCACCGCGAGCGCACCGGCGAGGGCCAGTGGGTGCACACGTCGTTGCTCGAAGGCATGTTGAGCAAGCTGGATTTCCAGGGCGCGCGTTACACGATGAACAAGGAAATTCCGGGGAAACAGGGCAACTACCACCCGGTGCAGGTGCCGATGGGCACGTATGAATCGAAAGACGGCCTCGTCAATCTCGCGGCGAGCACCGGCAAGATGTGGAAGAGCTTCTGCGAAGCGCTCGACGCACTGGAGCTGTTGCACGACCCCATGTACGCGGACGGAAGGTCGCGCGCCAGGAACCGCCTGCGCCTCAACGAGGCCGTTGGCGGAGTGACGCGTCGGTTCACCACGGCGCAGCTGGTGGAGCGCCTGAACCCGGTCGGCGTGCCGTGCGGGCCGATCTACAGCATCGGCGAAGCGTTCGAGGACGCCCAAGTGAAGCATCTGAAGATGACCCGTCCGGCGCCGCACAAGGATCTGGGCGACATCGATCTGGTGCGCTCGCCGATCAATCTCTCGCAATTCCCTATGGCCGATAGATTTCATCATGCCGGGCCAGACCCCGGCGAACACACCCGCGAAGTGTTGCGCGAGTTCGGCATCGCCGCAGCGGACATCGAACGCCTCGTGCAGTCAGGAGCCATTTCATGATCGAGCTGAAAACGCGGAAGATTCTGGCCGACGTAGAGGGCGGCATCGGCTGGCTCACGTTCAACCATCCGGAACGCCGGAACGCCGTGTCGCTCGAAATGTGGCAAGGCATCGGAGATGCGCTGGAAGCCTTCCAGCAGGACGAGCGCGTGCGCGTGGTCGTGATGAAGGGCGCCGGCGGCAAGGCGTTCGCTGCGGGCGCGGACATCTCCGAGTTCGATCAGCACCGGGCGAATGCGCAGCAGCGCAGGGAGTACGGCGAGATTTCGGGGCGCGGCCATCATTGGCTGTCTCACCTGGAGAAACCGTTCGTCGCGATGATCCAGGGCTTCTGCATCGGCGGCGGCCTCGCGATTGCGTTGAATGCCGACGTGCGTTTTGCAACACCCGGCTCGCGCTTCGGCATTCCGGCGGCGAAGCTCGGCCTCGGTTACGAATACGCAGGCACCGCGGCATTGGCGAGATTGGTAGGCCCGTCGTCGGCGCGCGACATTCTCTTCAGCGCGCGATTTCTCGAAGCGGACGAAGCGCTGCGCATCGGCCTGATCAATTTCATCGTGCCCGACGAGGAACTCGAGGCGCGCGTGCGCGCGTACGCGGCGACGATTGCGGCGAATGCACCGTTGACGATCCGTGCGGCCAAAGCTTCGATCAATGCGTA
>DATJGR010000273.1:0-41113 GCA_035494855.1 Pseudomonadales bacterium
GCGTACCAGCAACGCGCTGACGTTGCCGTCGCCTTTGCGCGGCAGATTGACCGACAGAAGCACCTCGGGTGACACGGCCGGCCCGCCGTCGGTGCCGCGCTTGATTCCCGGCGCCGCCTCGATCGCGGCGAGGTTGTCGCGTGAGATCGAACTGAGCGCTTCGCCTAGCGAACCGCTGCTGAGCACCATTGCGCGATCCTCGCGCGCCGCGTTTGCGAGCGTCGCCTTCAACCCGGTTGCCATCGCGAGCACCGTGGTGAGCACTGCCACGACGCCCGCGATACCGACGCAGATCACCAGCGATGTGCCGATGCGCTGCGGGATGCTCTGCAGGTTGATGGCCGTGATCGCCAGCGTTTGACGCATGCCGTTCATATCGTTCTCCTCCGCAGATCCGACAAGGCTAACGACCGGACAAGGCTTCGACGATGGTCAATCTGCGCGCCTGAATCGCGGGGATCAGCGCGCTCAGCGCCCCCAACAACAGCGCGATGCCGAAGCCGACACCCCAGACACTCGTTGGTAACGGAATCGGCCCGGCGAATCTCAGCGACGCGAATACCGTGGGAAACACGGCCGCCGCGATGGCGAGACCTATTGCTGCGGCTACGCTACACAACAGCCAGGCTTCGACGACGACCAGCATCGACACGGCGGTGTCGCTGAAGCCCAGTGTCTTCAGGACGCCAAGCTCCGGAATTCGGTCTCGCACCGATTGCGACATCGTGTTGCCGGCTAGAAACAGCAACGTGAAAAGCACCGCGCCGATGATCGAATTGACGAACATCTGTATGTCGCCGACCTGGCGCAGCTGGGACACCACGTATTCGCGCTCGTTCAACGTCTTGGTTTCGGCACTCGAGTTCGCGAACAGATGGTCGATCGCCTCCGCGATCTCCGACGCGTGGCTTGCATCGTCTATTGCAGCCACGTACTGGTGCACGGTGCCCTTGCCGGTCGCGCGCGCTTCGTCGAGGTACTCGTAGTTGAAGTAGAGTTCGTTGGCGAACACTTTCTCGTCCTTCTCACCTGCATTGACGAAGCCGACGATCTCGAACGTCCACTCGGGCGA
This sequence comes from Pseudomonadales bacterium, assembly GCA_035494855.1. Classification (GTDB taxonomy): domain Bacteria; phylum Pseudomonadota; class Gammaproteobacteria; order Pseudomonadales; family Azotimanducaceae; genus DATJGR01. The sequence goes on from DATJGR010000273.1 coordinate 1,073, forward strand.
ACCGTCCTCCTTGATCCAGTTCATCGAGTGGATGGTGACGCGATCACCGATGTGCCAGTTGAACCGCTTCGCGAGTTCGATGCCGACGACTGCTCCATCGCGAGTCGTTCGCATCGCTGCGCGCTGATCGGCCGGCACGTCCATCTCGGGATACATCTTCGCAAATGGTTCGAGTGCGAGTCCGGCCGCGCTGAACCCGTTCTTCGGATCCTGGTAGTACGCGATCAGAATCGACAGGTGCGCCACGGTGCGAACGCCGGGTACCTGTGCGATGCGTGCCTCGTACGAAATCGGCATCGATTCGAGGATGTTCGCGCGGTTCATCACGCGCAGTCGCGTGTCGCTCATCTTCGAAGCGGCGTATTCGAATCCGGAGATCACTCCGTTCAGAACGCCGAACAGCAGAAAAGCAACGACGATCGACAGCACGGTGAGGATCGTGCGGATCGGCTTGCGCCAGAGTCCGGCCCACAGCAACGGCAGGTACTTCATGGATCTAACGTCCCGACAGCGCTTCGACGATGGTGAGGCGGCTGGCGCGGATCGCCGGCAGCATTGCGCTGAGCACCGACAGCAGCAGCGCCAGCACGAAGCCGATCGCGTACACGCGCACCGGCATGGCGCCTGGCGCCCCCGCCAGCGACTTGAAGACGCTCGGGAGTACTGCTGCCGCCACCGCGAGCCCGAGGACGGCCGCGACCGAGCTCAGCAGCGCCGCTTCAGCGACAATCAGCAGCCACACTTTGTTGTTACCGAACCCCAACGCCTTCAACACACCGAGTTCCGAGAGTCGATCGCGAACCGATTGCGACATGGTGTTTCCGGCTAGAAACAGCAGCGTGAACAGCACGGCGCCGATGATCCAGTTCACGAATTTCTGAACGTCGCCGATGCTGCGCATACTCGCTTCGAACCATGCGCGTTCGTTCATCGTCGTCGTTTCGGCGCCAGAGTTTGCGAACAGTCGATCGATTGCGATCGCGATCTGGGTCGGGTCGGCGCCCTTGTCGGGTGTCACGACGAACTGGCTCACGGTGCCCTCCCGGGTGGTTCGTGACGAATCGAGATAGTCGTAGTTGAAGTACAACTCGGTTCCGAACTGCGGATCGTCGTCGGGTCCGGCGTTGACGACGCCGACGATGTCCAGCGGCCATTCGGAGGTTCCATCCTTGTTGGCCCACATCATCGAACTCAACGAAATGCGGTCGCCAATGTGCCAGTCGAATCGCTTCATCAGTTCGGAGCCTACGAGTGCACCGGTGCGCGTCGTGTGCATCGCCTCCTGTTGGTCGGCGGGAACATGGAAATTCGGAATGGCGTCGAGCCAGGAATCGACATCGACCGCCGCGATCGAAAAGCCGTTCTTCCGGTCCTGGTAGTAGCCGATGAAGATGACGAAATGCGAAATCGCGTGAACGCCGGCAATGCGGGCGATCTGCGATTTGTACGCGATGGGAATTCCCTCGATGATGTTGGCGCGGTTCGTCACGCGCAGACGCGTGTCGCTCAGTTTCGACCGCGCGCCGTCGAATCCGGTGATCACGCCCTGCAGCACGCCGAACAACAGGAACGCGACGGCGATCGACAGAATCGTCAGCACCGTTCGGATCGGCTTGCGCCACAACCCCGACCACAGTAGCGGCAGGTATTTCACGCTAATGCCCCGACAACGCTTCGACGACGGTGAGGCGCCGCGCCTGCAGCGCTGGAATCGTCGCGCTCATCACGGCGAGCAGCAGCGCGATCGCGAACCCCACGAGATAGACGTTCGCCGGCATTGCGATTGGACCGAGCCCCAGCGATGCGAATGCGCTCGGGAATATGGCCGCTGCGATTGCCAGGCCGAACGCCGCTGCGATCAGGCTCAGCACCACGCCTTCGGCAATGATCAGCAGCCAGATGCTGGTGTCGCCGAATCCGAGTGCCTTGAGTACGCCGAACTCCGCCAGCCGATCGCGCACCGATTGCGACATCGTGTTGCCGGCCAGAAAAAGCAGCGTGAACAGAACGGCCCCGATGATCCAGTCGACGAACGCCTGCACGTCGCCGACCTGGCGCATGCTGGAAGCAAACCACGCCCGTTCGTTCATCGTGATCGTTTCGCTGCTCGAGTTCGCGAACAGCTTGTCGATTGCGATCGCGGTCGCATTCGGATCGACGCCCGGGTCGAGCGATACCACGAACTGATTGACCGTTCCCGCCCGCGCCGTACGCGCTTCGTCGAGATACTCGTAGTTGAAGTACATTTCCTTGGCGAACGTGCGGTCGTCACCCGGACCCGCGAGCGTGATGCCCGCAACATCGAATGGCCAATCCGCAGAACCGTCCTTGTTCACCCACAGCATCGAGTGCACCGTGATGCGGTCGCCGATGCGCCAGTTGTATTGCTTTGCGAGTTCGGCGCCGACGAGGACGCCGGTGCGTGTCTTGCGCATCGTTTCCCGCTGCTCGGCCGAAATATGCAGCGCGGGAAAGGTGTCGAGCCAGGAGTCCACGTCCACCGCAACGATGCCGAGACCATTCTTCGGCTCCTGGAAATAGCCGCCGAAAAAGGTGAAGTAGGAGATGGTCTTTACGCCGGCAATACTGGCGATTCGCGACTTGTACGCAATCGGTATCGGCTCGAAGAGATTCGCGCGATTCGTGACCCGCAGGCGCGCGTCGCTCAGTTTCGCCAGCGTGCCGTCGAACCCCGCGACTACGCCCTGGAGAACCCCGAACAACAGGAACGCAACGGCGATCGACAGAATCGTCAATACCGTGCGAATCGGCTTGCGCCACAACCCCGACCACAACAGCGGCAGATACTTCACGTTACGAGACCGTGAACGGATCGAAGTCCTTCAGCCACAAACGACCGCTCCGGTAGTACGGCGTTGGATCGTATGAACGGAAGCCGAGCAGACGCTGTGTGCGCTCCGGCAGTTTCCGGACGATGTCGATCGGGTAGGCGAGCGCGCTCGCCTCTTCCGGGGTCAACCATCCGGCGACGAAGCTGATGTGCATGGCGAAGCGCCAGCGGTCCTTCGTTCTGTTCGCGCCGCCACCGTGTATGACTTTGCCGCTGTAGATCATGCCGCTGCCGGCGGGCATCTCGGTGGCAACGGTCTGTTCAGGCAACCCGACTCGGTCGATGTCGTCCCACAGGTGACTGCGGGGTATGACGCGCGTTCCGCCCAACTCTTCCGTCATGTCTTCCAGTGCGATCATCGCGCTGACGGTGATCTCCGGGCAGTTTGGCCACAACGGCCGGCAGTACGCGGTCCAATTCGTGCAGTCGCGATGCAGATACTGAGCGGGCTCGCCGGGACCGATGATCATCGTCTGCCCGGTGTTCAGCCAATACGATCCGAACTGCGACAGTAGAAGGTCGTCAGAGATGCGTTGCAGTATCGGGTTGGCCAGCATCTCGAAGAACGCGGGCTCGATCATGCCGAGGCTGGTGAAGCGGATCGTGTTCTCGCCGTGAAAGGTCTTCCACAACGCTTCGCTGGACTTCGACCCGGGCCGGGACGCCTGCGCTTTGAGTTTCACCGCGTCGCGCATGCGACGGATCACGTCGGCGGGAAACAGGTTTTCGACGATGACGCCGCCGTCGCGGTGATACGCCTCCATCATGACGGCGTGATCGGCGGTGTTCTGAAGACGCGTGAGTCCGGTGACCGGCCGCAGCTCCAAAGCGTTCGTGCCCATGGCTCCCCCTCGAACCTGGCATTGCGCCAGCCGCGAAGGCTACCATGCCGCACTTCATCGCGGACTGAATTGCATGACGGCGCAGGTGTATACGCATCTACGCATCTGGGACGGGGTGGCCGACGGCTACCTCGATGGTGCGGACGCCATCCGCGTGGAAGGCGACCGGATTGCCGCGATCGGTCTGGCCGCCGAGATCGGCGCCGGGGCTGCGGCGCGCGACATGCACGGAGCGACGGCGCTACCCGGCTTGATCGACGCACACGTGCACATGGTGCTCGATCCGGAACTGCGCGATCCGCTTTCCCAGACCGCCGCCGACAGATCGACGCGCGCCGCCGCGATGGCGCAACGCGCCGTCGAGATGGTGCGCGCGGGGATTACCACGGCGCGCGACCTCGGCGGCGGCGAGTGGCTCGAACTCGAGCTGCGCGATCGCATCGCGCGCGGCGAAGCGGTAGGACCCCGACTCGTATGCGCCGGCCAGCCGGTGACGTCGCCGCAGGGCCATTGTTACTTCTGGGGCGGCGAAGCGAGCGGCGCCGTCGATGCCGCGGCCGTTATCGCCCGTCAGCGTGAACACGACGTCGATCTGATCAAAGTGATGGCCACCGGCGGCACCATGACGAAAGGCACCACGCCGCGCGACGCGCAATTCGATCGCGAAACACTGACCGAGATCGTCGCGCACGCGCGCCAACGGGGTTATCCGGTGGCGGCGCATTGCCACGGGACCGTCGGAATCCGCTACGCCGTGGACGCCGGAGTGAGCACCATCGAGCACTGCTCGTGGGTGGGCGAAGGGGGTTGGGGGATGGACTACGATGCCGAGATCGCCGCCGCGATTGCGGCGCGCGGCATCTGGGTTTCACCGACGATCAATCTCGGTTGGAAGCGTCACCAGGGCAGCGGCAGCGACCACGAGAAACGACTGCTCTCGAATTTCGCGGCGATGCGCGGCGCCGGCGTGAGACTTGCCGCGTCTACGGACGCCGGGATTCCGAACGTGCGTCACGCCGACCTCGCAAAGGCACTTCCGGTGTTTGCGCACCTGGCTGCGCTCTCCAACGAGGAGGTCCTGCGTTCAGCCACGTCGGATTGCGCGCAAGCCATCGGGCTTGGTCATCTCACTGGACGCCTGGCGGCAGGCTATTCGGCCGACGTGCTGTTCGTGGACGGCGATCCGCTGGCCGATCTCACGCGCCTCGGTTCAGTCGTTGAGGTTTTGACGCGCGGTAGGGCCGTTCCCGCTACGCAGTGAGCCGGCGAGGCTCAGTACGTATCGAGGTGTTCGGGCAGGTGATGCACCCGATTGAGGTACCGCACGCGGGCTCCCTGCTGCGTGAGATCGATGCAGGTGATTCCGGTGTTGCGATGCTCGTAGTAGATCGGCGCTTCCGACGGCAGACCGCCCAGCGCGCGCAGCAGCGCGCTCATGAAATCCCCGTGTGACACCAGTCCGATGCGCGTGTCTTCCGCAGCGCGATCGCGCAGCACACGCGCCACGGCCGCCGCGCGTGCGTGGCCCTGATGCGCCTCTTCGTGGTCGCGGTTCCACCAGCCGTCTTCGGTCATGTCGTTCGACAGGATGCACTCCGGAAACAACCGCGCGAGTTCGCTGCGCACGCGTCCGGGATAGCCTACCTTGCGGGCGCCATGATCGAGATAGATGCCGCCCACCTCGTGGATGTCGGTCCACACTTCCGGCGCGACGCCGAGCGACTTTCCGATGGCTTGTGCGGTCTGCATCGCGCGGATCATCGGACTGCAGTACAGCCGGTCGAGCAGCGGCCGCGGTGCGCCACGATTCGACGGATGCAGATGCAGCCCGGCGGCGAGATGCGCCGCGGTGTGCTCGGCCTGGCGTAAGCCGCTTTCGGTGAGCAGCGGGTCTTCGACGCGCTGCGTCCAGTCGTCGAGCGCGTTGTTGGTCGACTGGCCGTGCCGGATCAGAAACAGTTCCACGTCAGAATCCTTTGAGCATTGCGCCTTCGGGTTCGAGGCCGAGCAGCACGCGTCCGCCGTCCTCGATGTGGTGCGGTGCTACGGTGACGTGCTGGCGGATCACGCGAATGTCGCGGGTGAGGCGTTCCAGCGGTCCGGTGCGGTCGTTGGCGGTGGTGCCGGCGGCTTCCGCGACGGCGTCGACGGCCTCGGCGCAGCCCGCAACGGCGTCGGAACACGCGATCTGAAACAACGCGCGCTCGCGGGTGGTGATCGGCTCTGCGGCGCAGATCTTCGACCACATCGCTTCGAGCAGCTCGAATACCAGCGCGCGTCCGCTGCGCAATCGAACCTCGGCGTGCGCGATGGCCCGTTGCGCGAACGGCCGATCGCGCAAGGTGCGCGAAGTGAATCGCGGCACCTTGCCGGTTGCGATGTCGGCGAACGCATCGATCGCGGCGCGACCGATGCCGAGCGCCACGCCGACCTTGTTGTAGGCGAGCCGGCTGCCCAGCGGGAAATGCTCCAGCGGCGACCTGTCGTGATGTCTGCCCATCTGCGCCAGAATGCGCTCGTTGGGGACCTCGACGTCGGTGATCGTGACGTCGTGCGAACCGGATCCGCACAGTCCACCGACGTTCCAGGTATCCAGCACAACGAAGTCCGGCAGAGTAACCACCGCATAGACGGGAGGCAGACCCTCGATCGCCTTGCCGTCGCGGCGCCGTTGCACCAGACCGGCGAAGACCTGGCTGTTGTTACAGCCGCTGACGAACTGCCAGCGGCCGTTCACGCGGTAACCGTTGGGCGTTTCGTCTGCTTTGCAGATGGCCGCCGTAGAACCGCACAGAATTGTCAGCGGGTCGGCCAGCAGGTCGGCGCACTGTTCGAATGCCGGCGCGATGAGGCCGAAGCTCTCGATGCCGATCATCAGGTTCCAGCCGGCGCTGCCGTCCGCGTTGGCCACCGCTTCGATCGTTGCGAGTTGCGTCATCGGGTCGACGTTGGACCCGCCGCAACGCACCGGCGCGGCGATGCGGTAGAGACCAGCCTCGGCCATCGCGCGGGCGACCGCCGCAGGGAGGCGTCGTTCGCGCTCGGCTGCGTCGGCGTGCTGACGGATCAGCGGGGCCAACGCGCGGGCGCGGGCGACGGGATCGAAACTCGATTCGTTGGTCATCTCACGGTTTCCCTCGAAGGCGACGGGATTGTCGCAAATTCGAACAGAAATGCGTCACTCGCGGCGCCGGTCGTGTCGCCTGCAAGAATGGATGGATTATGCTGTCGAAAGGTGTAATGGAGACGTACCTATGGCCTCGCTGACATATTCCTTCGACGAGCTGATGAGCGAATTGCCGGTGGAGGAGCCGTTGATCGCGGGCGGTGTGCGCTGCCACGGCGGCTACGTCGGCGGCGAATACGTGTCTCCGCGCAGCGCGGTACGGCGCCCGGCGATCGAAGCCTGGCGCCAACGCCTGCTCGACGATGGTCATCCGCTGATCCACGTGCCGGAAAAGTACGTGCCGCCCAACTATCCGAACTATCCGCAGGCGAAGTACCTGTTGAAGGAAGGCGTCGTGGAGCCGGTGACTCGCGCGCTGACGATCATCTCCATCGTGGAAGGTTTCGGTGCGCGCATCCGCGAAGTGCGGGTTCCGGACTTCGCGGGCGAAGTGAAGGAATCGATCGAGGGTACCGCGATTGCGCACCTTGCCAACGGTTTATTCGAGGCGCACGCGCGAGACGAAGCGGGTCACCGCAGCGAAGGCGGCCACAAACAGATGTGGGAAGCGGCGCGCGATTTGGGCCTGGCCAAACCGCACGTGCCGGGCGATGTATTGCTGCGGCTGATGACCGGCGGAGCGGTGGGCGAGCGGGTGCGGATGTTCCCCGCGCTGTCCGAGAAGATGGAGAACATGATCGTCATGATGGCGAACGTGCTGATCGTCGAGACGTTCGCGGAAGATACGTTCAACTGGGCGCAGCAGCTCTTGGGCGACCCTGAGGTGAGCGCCGATCCGCAGCGCGCGGCGCACGTGGTCGCGTGCATCGCTCGCGACGAAGTGCCGCACGTCGACTACCTCACCGTTGCGCTGTCGGAACTGCGCACGCGCACGTTGATCAGCGCCGACGGCAAAACCGAGTTCTCGGGTGCCGACGTCATCGACAGCGTGTTCCGCAGACAGTTGCGCGGCATGGCTACGCAGCGCCCGCGTCAGTCGCGCGACCGGCTGCGCGACGAGATCCGCCAGGCGATCGCCGACACGCAACGCGCGTCCGTCGTGGCGTCGCGGTTCGAAGACCTCGATTCCGGCTGGACGTTCCCGCATCCCGACGACGAAGCGCTCGACGTTCTGCTGACCGCCGCTTGAACGTCGCCCGTATCGCGGAGCGTTTGTACCGTAACGCCCGCATCGGCTGGACCGCCGTGTGCGTGTGGTTACGCTACAAGACTCCCCAGTGGTGGGACCGTTTGCTGCGGCGCGACCCGGCGCAGCGCAACATGAACGCCATCCATCAGCGCAACGCCGATCAGATCTTCAACACCGCCGTATCGATGCGCGGCATGCTGGTGAAGATGTGCCAGGTGGTGGGCACGCGTTCCGACATCTTTCCGCCGCAATACGTCAAAACGCTGTCGCAATGCCACGACCGGCTACCCCAGCGCGATTTCGTCGCGATCAGGCGGGTGGTCGAAGAGGATTTCGGGCGACCGTTCGCCGAAGTGTTCAGCGAGTTCTCGCCCACGGCCATCGCTGCGGCGTCGCTCGCGCAGGTGCACAAGGCGCGGCTCGTGGACGGCCGGGTGGTCGCGGTGAAAGTGCAGTATCCCGACATCGAACACATCATTCGAACGGACCTCACCGCCTCGCGCCGCGTCGCCGCCATCTATCAGCGCTTCGATTCGAACCCGATGGACTTCCTGCCGCTGCTCGACGAGCTGCAGCGGCATCTGAAAATGGAACTCGATTTCCGTCGCGAAGCGCAGAGCGCCGAACGCGTGCGCGGTTTCTTCGTGAACGATCCGACCGTGCGCATTCCGGAAATTCTGCACGAGCACTGCACCCGGCGCGTCATCACGATGGAATACGTCGAAGGCGTGAAAGTGAACGACCGCGAGGCATTGGAGAAAGCCGGCATCGAGTATTCGGATCTGATGGTGCGGCTGATGCGGATCTTCAACCAGATGATCCTGGCACACGGTTTCTTTCACGCCGATCCGCACCCGGGCAACATCCTCGTGAACCGCAGTCCGCGCGGCAAAGCGCTGTTCACGCTGCTCGATTTCGGCCTGGCGAAGGAACTACCCGAGGGCTTCGGGCTCGGCATTTTCGAGCTTATGTTCTCGATGATGACGTTCAACGAATCCGCGATGTTGCGGGCGTTCCGTGAACTCGGCTTCGAAACGAAAACCGGCGACGATGCCACGCTGCTGATGATCGCGCGACGGATGATCTCGCGCTCCGACACCGGTGCTTTTCAGGGCGAGTTCACCGAAGACATGACCGACGAGATGTTCGAGGCGATCCGCGAGAATCCGGTCGTGAAGGTACCAATCGACTTCGTGCTGGTTGCGCGCGCCTTTGCCCTGTTGTCGGGAATCGCGCACACGCTGGGTCAGCGCGCCAATGCGCTCGACGCGATGGGCCCGGCCGTCGCCGGCTGATCGGCGCCGGTCAGGAACGCTTCGATCGACACCGCGCTGCGGTCGAGGCGCGTCAGCAGGAACAGGTGTCCGCAGTCGAAAATCTCGAGCCGCGCATCGGGAAGCAGACGCGTCAGCAGTCGAGCATTCACGAGCGGAATGATCGGATCGTCGTCGCCCGCCATCACCAGAGTCGGCTGTTTGAGTTCGTGCAGCCAGTGCACGCTGGTCCATCCCGCCAATGCCCACAGCTGATTCAGGTAGCCATAGATGCTGGGCGGCGCCATGCGTCGGGCGTGCCGTTCGGTGAGCACCTGATCCTTGCGGAAGTCGCCGCCGTAGATCGCGCCCGCGATGCTCTTGAAATAGCCTGCCGATAGATAGCGCAGCGGCGTCGCCATGCGCAGCAGCACCGACGGCCGGGGCGGCACCATCAAATGTCCGGTGGACGTTGCGGCGAGAATCAGCCGGTCGACTCGTTCGCCGAACTGACGGGTGAACTGTTGCGCCAGTCCGCCGCCCCACGATATGCCCATCACGTTCACGCGATCGATGCCGAGGTCGTCGAGCAGTTCGCGCGCGAGTTGCGCGTAGCCCGGCAGGCGTCGGATCAACACCGACGGTTGCGACGCGCCGACACCGGGAAGATCGAACGTCAGCGTGGCGACGCTCGTCATGCGGCGCATCAGCGGCTCCAACAGTTCCGTGCTGGCGCCGATGCCGTTGAAGATCAGCAAGGGCGGGCCGCGAGCGCCGTCTGGGCGCGTCATGGCCAGCCGCAACCGGTCGCCGCCGATGCTGCGGAAACTGTGCTCGATCGCGTGCGGCGTAGCGGCCAATCACGTCACTCGAAAACGTACGTGCCGGGGGCCGGCGCGATCGGCGGGTGGTTGGCGCTGCCGAGGTTTGCCGGCGCCGCGTTCTGGCCGATGCCGCGCGCTCGCAGCCATTCGGTCCAATACGGCCACCAGGAACCTTCGTGCTCGGTCGCGTTGCGGCGCCAGGCTTCGCAATCGGGCGGCGTTTCGGGATTCAGGTAGTAGCGGCGCTTCGACGAGCCCGGCGGATTGATCAGGCTCTGGATGTGCCCGGCGGTGCTCAATACGTACGTTGCGGGCGCGCCGAACAATTGCGTGGAACGATAGCACGCCTGCCACGGCGTGATGTGGTCGGTAGTGCCGCCGGTGATGAACACGGGGCACTGGATCTGTTTGAGATCGATCGGCACGTCGCGGATCTTCAACATTCCCGGACGTCGGAACGGGTTGTCTTTGAAGATGTCGAGGAAGTCGCTGTGCAGACGCGCCGGCAGTCGCGTCGTGTCGTTGTTCCAGTACAGAATGTCGAACGCCGGCGGCGTTTCGCCGTGCAGGTAGTTCGACACGACGTAGTTCCAGATCAGATCGTTCGGGCGCATCCAATTGAACACGCGCGCGGTGTCCTGGCCGTCAAGCACGCCCTGACGTGCCGATCGCTTGCGCGCCGCCTCAATGGCGTCGTCAGTCATGAACAGGCCCGTGACCGAATCTTCAGGGTGCGTGTCCAGCACGTTGACCATCAGCGTCAGCGACGAGACCCGATCGGCTCGTCCAAGCGCCGTCATGTAACCGATCGCAGCCGTCAGCGTGATGCCGCCGGCGCACGCGCCGACCGCGGCGACGCTGCGATGTCCGGTGATCTCGCGCGTCGCCTCGATGCCGGCTTCGATCGCATCGATGTATCCGGCCAACCCCCAGTCGCGATGCTCCGCAGTCGGATTGCGCCACGACACCATGAACACCTGGAATCCCGAATCGAGCAGGAACTTCACGAGGCTCTTCTCGGGCGACAGATCGTAGACGTAATACTTGTTGATCTGCGGCGGCACGATGAACACCGGCCGCGTCTCCACGCTTGCCGTGCGCGACCGATACTGGATCAGTTCGAGGATCGGGTGACGGAACACCACGGATCCTTCGGTATTGGCGAGATTGTCCCCGACCTTGAACAGTGTTTTGTCGACCTGCGACGGCATGCCGCCGTTGTGAACGAGGTCGTCGATGAAGTTGCGCGCGCCTTTGAGCAGACTCTGGCCGCGCGTTTCGCGGGCTTTCTTGAGTGCCGACGGATTGCCGAGCAGGAAATTCGTCGGCACCAGTGCGTCGGTGGCGAGCCCGATCAGGAAGTGCGCGCGTTGCCGACTCAGGTCGTCGAACCCCACCGCGTCCACCCATTCGTGCACGGAGCGCTCTGTGGCAACCCACGTTTGCGCGGCGCGCTTGTACAAACCGTTTTCGCTGAACGTAGGGTCGCGGAAACGCGCGTCCTTCGGATCCGGCGCCGTCTCGGACGCGCCGAACAGAATCCGCACCGACTCCTGCCACAAGCGCGTCGCGTGCTCGATGCCGATCGCCGGTTGCAGCAGACCCTGACGCACCATGCTGACACCGGCTTTCACGATGTCCTGGAAGCCGAAGCCGACGACGGGATTCAACGCGAGCGTACTGTCCGCCGCGGCTTCGAGAAGCGACGATGCTCCATTGGGTTCAGCCATTGGGTTTCCCCTTCGCGATATCGATTCACCCGACGACTATAGTCGGGATGCGGACTCGATATGAAGAAGCGCCGGGCGCTGTCTATAATGCGCGGCGTTTTTGCCGGTGCCGTTTCACTTGACTCAATCCAGCCGCGAACCCGCCGAACGCCACATCCGCATCGGCGACGTCGATCTGTGCTACTTCGAATGGGGCGAAGCTGATTCGACGCAACCGACTGTGCTGCTCGCGCACGCAACGGGATTTCACGCGCGTTGCTGGGACCGCGTCATCGGCGCGTTGCCGGTGAACCGGCACGTCATCGCGCTCGATCAGCGCGGTCACGGTCGAAGCGCAAAAGTTCCGCCGTTCAATTGGGAGTCGTTCGGCAACGACCTCGCCGGCTTCGTCAAAGCGATGGATCTCGTGCGAATCGTCGGCGTCGGGCATTCGATGGGCGGTCACGCAGTGGTGCAGGCGGCTGCGAGAGAGAAAGCGCGTTTCGAGCGTTTGGTGCTGGTCGATCCGGTGATCATGGATCCGGAGTTGTACGCGTCGATCAAAGGCGCCATGGGCACACAACAGCCGAAAGACCATCCGACCTCGAAGCGCAACAATCTGTGGCAGTCGTGGCGCGAAATGTTCGACCGGCTGAGCGGTCGCGGATCGTTCGCGGTGTGGCGCCGCGACGTGCTCGAAGACTATTGCCGGTACGGCGTGCTTCCGAATCCCGACGGCGCGGGTTGGGTGCTGGCGTGTCCGCCTCTGGTGGAAGCCTCGATCTATACGGGCTCCGGCGGCCGCGACATTCATGAGCTGTTTGCGACCATTGACGTGCCGGTGACCGTATTGCGCGGCGAAAAGCGAACTCGGCTCGAGGCGATGGACTTCCTGGCGTCGCCGACGTGGGAGCGGCTCGCTGACCAGTTCCCGAAGGGGCGCGACGTCTATCTGCCGCACCTCACGCATTTCATTCCGATGCAGGATCCGGATCTGGTCGCGCGCTTCGTCGAAGCAGAGGCATAGGACTCACGGCGTTGCGCTCAGGGCGACTGGCCCGGTCGGCGCCTCGTATTGCCACAATCGGCTCGACGTCACGCCGACGACGAAGATCACCAGCGAGATGACGACGCCCGGGATCAGCGCGGTGAGAGGATCGTAGCCGGCGATCAGATTGCCGAGCAGCATCGAGCTGAGTGGCGCCGAAATCATGAAGCTGACGAGCAGTACGGACAGGATCTGCGCGCGATGCACGCCTTCGGCGAGTTCCTGAACGGTGGTTCGCACCAGCGTAGTGGTGACGCCCATGTTGAGCCCCCAGGCGAACATCGCCGCAAAGAACACCGGCAGCGACGGCTTCATCCACAGCGCGCCGAGAATCACGACGCGCGTCAGTTGCATCAGAAGAAACAGCCGACCGGGTCGCAGCATTGGCATGAACCGCAGCAGGACGACGTTCGAGCCGATGCTGCCGGCGGTGAATACCACCATCACCGACGAAAAGAACGTCGCATCGCCGTGGTAAACCTCTTTGACGATGAACGGAATCGCCACGATGTACGCGCCCGCGTTCACCAGCGACGAGAGAAAGTTCAGACCGATGATGTTGCGTATCAGCGGAATACGCCACGTGGCGGTGATGCCCGCCAACAGGTCGGGTCGGCCGCGCGACGGCGGTGGCGGCATCGCGGGCATCCGGCGCGCCGCTTCGGCGCCGATCGCGAAGCAGCCCGCTTGCAGTAACAGCATCACCACCAGTCCGATGGTGTCGAGTCGGCCACCGAGCCATACGCCACCGAGTCCAGCCAACGAAGTAACGATCGTCATCAGCGTGACGGTGCGTTGAATGTCGGTGCGGGTGACTCGGCTCAGAATCGACTGGCGCGCCGGATCGCTGGCGGCCTGCATTCCCGACACCGCGATACCGAATGCGATGACGGCCCAGAACGACAGCAAACCGCCGTGCACGATGGCGGCGATGACCACTGACGGAATCGCAATGGCGAGATGCATGCCGACCAGCAGCCGGCGGCCGTCGGTGCGGTCGGCGAGCACCCCACCGATCAGTAGAATCGCGAGGCCCGGCATCTCGATCAGTGCCCGGCCGAACCCCACCCGGTCGGCCGGGGCTTGCAGAATGCCAACCATCATCCAGGTGATTAGAAAGCCCTGCAGGCTCATCGCTGCCATCCACAAGCTCGAACTCGTCAGATACCACGCGAACGCCGAACGAGGGATGTCGATCGGGGTTTCGTGAGCAGACTGCGTCATGCGGGGCGGCGTTTGAGAAACGCGGATCATACCGATACGCTTCGATGCCCGGCAAAACTCGAGATCAGGCGCATGAAGATCGGTATCACGCTCGCGTTCAACCACCTGACGACGCCGGACTACATCGCCGATGCGGCGCGATTCATCGAGGAAGCCGGCTTCCACTCCGTGTGGGTGCCCGAACACGTGCTGTTCTTTCCCGACTACGCATCGCGATATCCCTACGCAGACGACGGTCGCGTACCGGGCAATCCCCAAGGCGTGCTCGATCCGTTCGCGGCGTTGACGTTCGTTGCCGCGCACACGCGACGGCTGCGACTCGGCACCGGTATCTGCCTCGTGCCGCAGCGTCAGCCGGTCTACACCGCCAAGATGGTGGCGGATCTCGATTACCTTTCGGGCGGGCGCGTCGACTTCGGCGTCGGCATCGGTTGGCTCGCGGAAGAGTTTCAGGCGCTGGGCATGAACTTTCGCGTGCGGGCGCGCCGCTGCGCCGAGTACATCGAAGCGATGCAGGCGCTGTGGCGCGAAGGCGTTTCGTCGTTCTCCGGAGAGACGGTGAGCGTGCCTGAGTGCTACTTCAATCCGAAGCCCGTTCAGAAGCCGCACCCACCGATTCACTTCGGGGGCGAAAGCGACGCCGCGCTGGCGCGTGTCGCGACTCAGGGCAACGGTTGGTATGGCTACGACCTGGAGCCGGCGGGCGTTCACGAGCGGCTCGGTGTGCTGGATCGATTGCTGGCCGAGGTGGGCCGCATCCGGAGCGACATAGACGTATTCGTGTGTCCGAACCGGCACCCGATCACGCCCGAGACGGTGGCTGCCTATCGAGAGGCCGGCGTCGATCAGCTCATCGCGCCACTGTTCGCCCGCGACGTGGACGGGCTGAAGCGGCGCGCCGAACGGCTGTTGGCCGCAACCGCTGCTGCATAGAGGCAACATCTCTGATGGAATCGCGCTGACGATCAGACCGGGCCGCATGGTCACATTCGCTTACATCTGTAACAACGGCGGCACATACAGACCTTCGCCACGGCACCGACAATCTCTCACCTTGTAGGACATTGGAGGCTCTGAAATGCTCGTGGGCCGCCGGGACGAACGATCGAAGACCTGGTTCCGCGCCGATCGTGTGTTTCATACGAACGGCAAGTGGTATTTCCACACGCGCGAAGGCATCGACGTGGGACCGTACGAATCTCAGCTCGAAGCCGAGATCGAGGCCGGGATGTTGAAGGAACTGATCAAGACCACGCAGGTGCGCGGCGAATCGCTCTCGGTGCTGCGCGATTTCATTCTGGAGTCCTTTACGCTCGGCCGACCGTTGAACGTGATGGTTGCCGACAACGCCGAACACATCGTCCTGGTTCCTCCCGCAGCCGAGTAACGCTCGGCTGGCCGACTTCATCTCGTCGTCGCAGCCGTCTCGCCGCGTGAAAACTCGGAAAGCGGGGCATAGAATGCGCGCCTCGTTCAACCACCGTACGACTGCACCACCATGGCGGAACCGGCTGAAGCTCCATCCGGCGCGTTCGATTTCGTGGCGATGGAACACTCGATTCTGGATTTCTGGAGTCGTGGCGATCTATTTCGCAAGTCGCTCGAGCACACCCACGACAAGAAGCCGTACATCTTCTACGACGGCCCGCCGTTCGCGACCGGTCTACCGCACCACGGCCACCTGGTGTCGTCGACGCTGAAGGACGTGGTGCCGCGCTATTGGACGATGAAAGGGCGCTACGTGTTGCGTCGCTTCGGCTGGGATTGCCACGGCCTGCCCATCGAGCACGAAATCGACAAGCAGCTCGGCGTGTCGGCCGCCGAGGTCGTCGCGCAGCTCGGCGTTGCCGGCTACAACGCGGAATGCCGCAAGATCGTGCAGCGCTACGTCACGCAGTGGCGCCACACGATCACGCGTCTCGGCCGCTGGGTGGACTTCGACAACGACTACAAGACCATGGACGTCTGGTACATGGAATCGGTCTGGTGGGTTGTCAAACAGCTATGGGACAAAGGGCTGATCTATCAGGGCGTGAAAGTGATGCCGATCTCGACCGAGCTCGGCACGGTCCTGTCGAACTTCGAGGCGACGTCGAATTATCAGGACGTGCAGGATCCGGCGATCACGGTGTTGCTGAAGCTGTCCGATGAGGACGCGCATCTCGCGATCTGGACCACCACGCCGTGGACGCTACCGTCGAACCTCGCGGTGTGCGTCGGACCGGATATCACCTACGCCAGGGTGCGCGACCGCAAGCGCGGGACCGTGCTCTACATCGCCGAAGCGCGCCTCGATGAATATCGCAAGGCACACGATCTCGAAGTGATCGACACGTGCGTCGGCCGCGATCTGGTGGGGCGGTCGTACGAACCGCTGTTTCCGTATTTCGCGGACCAGCGCGCGCAGGGCGCGTTCGTGGTGTTGATGGACGACTATGTCACCACCGAATCCGGCACGGGCCTCGTGCATCAGGCGCCGGCGTTCGGTGAAGACGACTATCGCGTCGTCAAAGCCGCCGGCATCGAAGCGTTCGCGTGCCCGGTTACGCTGAACGGTCGCTTCACCGACGAAGTGCCGGACTTTGCCGGCCGCTATGTCAAAGAGGCCGACAAAGACATCATCAGGCGGCTGAAGGATTCCGGC
The DNA here is from genome assembly GCA_035494855.1 of Pseudomonadales bacterium. Classification (GTDB taxonomy): domain Bacteria; phylum Pseudomonadota; class Gammaproteobacteria; order Pseudomonadales; family Azotimanducaceae; genus DATJGR01. Next base: position 17,784 of record DATJGR010000273.1, read on the forward strand.
GCGTTGTACGAGCAGGGCGTGCTGCAGCACAGCTATCCGTTCTGTTATCGCTCCGACACGCCGCTGATCTATCGCGCCATCCCGTCCTGGTACGTCCGCGTCACCGACATGGTCGACGACCTGCTCGCCGCGAACGAACAGGTTCGTTGGATACCGGCGCACATCAAACACGGTCGCTTCGGCAACTGGCTGAAAGGCGCGATCGACTGGTCGATCTCGCGCAACCGGATCTGGGGCACGCCGCTGCCGATCTGGATCAACGACGTTACGGGCAACATGGTGTGCATCGGCTCGCTCGACGAACTCGAAGCGTACTCGGGGCAACGCGTTACCGATCTGCACCGCGAGTACGTCGATCCGCTGACGTTCAGCGTCGCGGGCGAAGAGGGCATCTATCGGCGCATCGAGGAGGTGCTCGACTGCTGGTTCGAGTCCGGTTCGATGCCGTACGCCCAGTTGCACTATCCGTTCGAGAACCAGGGCGTTTTCAACGCCGGTTTTCCGGCCGAGTTCATCGCGGAGGGGCTCGATCAGACGCGCGGCTGGTTCTACACGCTGACCGTTCTGTCTGCCGCGCTGTTCAAGAAACCCGCGTTCCGCAACGTGATCGTCAACGGCATGGTGATGGCCGAGGACGGCCGCAAGATGTCGAAGCGGTTGCGCAACTACACGCCACCTGACGATCTGATGGAGGTGTACGGCGCCGATGCGTTGCGGTTGTATCTGATCAATTCGGGGCTGGTGCGCGGCGAGGAACAACGTTTCGCCGACGACGGCGTCAAGGACATGACCCGGCGCACGCTGTTGCCGTGGTATCACGCGTTCCAGTTCCTGATGACCTACGCCACGATCGACCATTGGTCGCCGGACAAAGGGCTGCACTACGGCAGCAACATCCTCGACCAATGGATCCTGTCGCGCCTGCAGACGCTCGAAAAGGACATCGGCCAGGAGATGCGGAAGTATCGCCTCTACAACGTCGTGCCGCGGTTGCTCGAGTTCATCGAAGAACTCACCAATGGCTACATCCGGCTGAATCGCGATCGGTTCTGGGGCAAGGACATCACCGCCGACAAGATCGCGGCGTACAGCACGCTGTATACGGTGATCGAAGAACTGACGATCGCGATGGCGCCGTTCACGCCGTTCCTGGCCGAGCATCTGTATCAGGAGCTGGCGAAGCTGAAGGGCCATGCCGCGCCGAAGCCGTTGTCGGTGCACTTGTGCTCGTATCCGGACCCGGAAGAGGGATTGATGCAGCCGCGCCTCGAGGAAGCCGTCAGCCGGATGCAGCAGGTGATCTTACTGGGTCGTCAGCGCCGCGAAGAGGTGAAGATCAATCTGCGCAAACCCATGCGCCGGTTGACGATCGTGCATCGCGATGCGGACCTGCTGAACGAGCTGCGTACGCTCGAGGCGTTCATCCGGCGCGAGGTGAACGTCAAGGAAGTGGTGTACGACCAGGCCGAAGACAACTACATCCGGCTGTATGCAAAACCGAACTTCCCGGTGCTCGGAAAGCGGCTCGGCAAGCGGATGAAGGAGTTCGGCGCGCGCATTCAGCAGCTGACGCGCGATCAGATCGAGGCGCTGCAGGAAACCGGCTCGATCACGATCGACGACGAAACGTTCGGCACCGACGAGATCCAGATCCTGCGCGAGGCGAAGCCGGGCACGAACGCGCTGTCGAATCGGTACATCTCGATCGATCTGGACAGCGGGCTCGACGATGACCTCATCGCCGAGGGAATAGCCCGCGAGGTCGTGAACCGGATTCAGCGCAGTCGCAAAGAGATGAACCTGAACGTCTCGGATCGCATCACCCTGATCTACGCCGGCGCGGAACCCGTTGCTGCCGCGATCGTTCGGTTCGCGGCATACATCGCGGGTGAGACATTGGCGACGCGGCTGGAGGCGGGGAATCCGGGTGTCAGCGCATTCAACACCGTGATCGACGGTCACGCGTTCAGCTATCGAATCGACGTTGCGCGGTGAGATTGGATTATTCGCGGACAACAAAAAGGCCGCTATTGCGGCCTAAGTTGCGCCGACTTGTCAGCGCGGAGTCTCTCTATCTCTCCCTCCTCCTAGCCGGGGGGATATGATCAGAATCGATCGGGGGTGTCAACACTCGGTCTATGCATATGCCTGATCATCGTCGCTATCCGCCGTTCGACGCATCGCGATTGCCGCATGTGGGAACGTATCGGCGCGTGTTGCCCGTGAGCCTCGAACGGCTCTACGAGAACGCACTTGATTGGGAACATCTGCCACACGTGCATCAATCCAGCTTCGCGTCGATCGAATGCGAAGCATTCGGTCCGTGGGGATGGCGCGCCGCGACGATCTCGCCACGCGGCCAGCGGCTCGTGCTGGAGCTGCGTCTCGACCGTGAGTGTCGCCGCTGGATCACGCGCACGGTGGACGGCGCAAACACGGGCAGCGAAGTGTGGACGCATGCGTTCGCCGTGGCGCCGCGCAGAACGGATATCGTTGTCGACTTCTTCGTTCCCGGCATCGACGAGACAGCGCGCGATCGGGTTGGCACCGCATTCAGCGACACGTACGAACGGCTGTACGACGAAGACGTTGCGATGATGGTGGAGCGGCAGCGCCAGCTGGATGCCCGCATCGAACCCGAACGGTCCGGTGCAGCCGTGTGTCTCGGTCCGATCGACGATCTCGTTTTACCGTTGCGCACCGGGCTTGCCGGCCGCGCGTACATCGTGGCGCGCGTGGACGGGGAACTGATCGCGCACGTGGCGCGTTGCCCGCACCAGCTCGGTCCGTTGAACGCCGCGGTCGACGGTACAGTGGCCTGCCCGTGGCACGGGTATCGATTCGACGTGAGAACTGGCGCCTGCCTGACCGGCCAACCGTGCCGTCTGCCGCCGGCACCGAAGGTCAGCGTTCGAGACGGACGGGTCTGGCTCGAACGCTGAACAAAAAAAAGGCTGCGAGGTAGAGGGGAGGGAACCTTCACGCAGCCTTAAGTTGGGGGAACCGTCGGTTAGTGCGTCGCAACCGCCGTCGGCAGTGCCGATTCGTCGTAGTTGACCGCGAGCACTTCGCCGTCCTGCTTCGCTCGGCAGCTGACTTTCAGCTGATCCACGGCCGCCGTGGTGCTCGATACCGAGAACTTCAGCTCGGTGTAGCGCGGCGAAGACTGGATTTTCTTGACGCTGAAGTCCGCATCGGATGCGCCCAGTCGCGCCGAGATGGCCTTCTGGCAGCCTTGGATGGACGCGGTGTACGAGTCGGCTGCACTGGCATGGAAACTCGCCAGAACGAGAGCGGCGGCAGTGAGAGATGTGAGGGCTTTCATTCGAACTCCGGGAAATCGTGGGTTGCAGGTGGATGTTACTTTGGGTAACACTCCGATCAAGCACCAATACCGCACCAGAGCGTCGCAGAATTGCGCCGGGAGACCCGCCACGATGTCGAGCATGGATTGGGACGACCTGAAAGTGTTCACGGCCGTCGCACACAGCGGCTCTGTGCGGGCCGCGGCACGGCGTCTGGGCATCCACCACTCCACGGTGGCGCGGCGCCTCGATCACTTCGAGAAGCGCCTCGGCACCGTCATGTTCAATCGCACGCCCGAGGGCCTGAAGCTGTCCGCCGACGGCCAGCTGGTGCTGCTGCAGGCCGAGCAGGTGGAAGGTCAGATCGACGACATCGAACGCATTCTGGTCGGCCGCGACCAGCGGCTGCAGGGTCACGTCCGGATCACGTTTCCGGAACCGGTCGGCACCAGCTTCCTGATGCGTGATCTCGGTCTGTTCGTCACCGCGTACCCCGACATCTCACTCGACTTCATCGGCTCATACGAAGCGCTGAGCCTGACGCGCGGCGAGGCAGATATCGCGGTGCGCGTGACCGATTCCCCGCCGGAGCACCTTGTCGGCCGGCGGCTGGGTCACTATGCAGTCGCGGTATATGCCAGCACCGAATACCTGTCGACACATGATCCGGTGGCGAATCCGGAATCCTGCAACTGGATCGATTGGGGAATCGGCCGGTCGGTCAGCGAAGCGACGCGCCTGCGATCGTTTCCCGACGTGCCGAGCCGCACGCGCAGTCCGAATGCCCCGCTGCAACTCGCGGCGGTGGAAGCCGGCGTCGGCATGGCGACGTTGCCGTGCGTGCTGGGCGATGCGCATCCAGCGCTCACGCGCCTGAGTGATCCTGTTGTAGCGCAGGAGATCTGGGTGTTGACGCATCCCGATCTCAGAAACGCAGCACGCGTGCGTGCGGTGATGGGGTGTATCGTCGATTCGTTCCGGCGCAACGCAGAGCACCTGCTGGGCCGTGGGTCGTGGCGTGATGCGCCCGCGCGCGAACTGAAACTCGCCTGAGCGAACGCACCAAGTGATCGATCCTGACAATCCGACGTCGCACAGCTATTTCTCGCAGCGACTGCGCCTGCACTATCTCGATTGGGGAAACGCCGGCGCGCCGAACCTGCTGCTGCTGCACGGCATGCGCGATCACTGCCGGACGTGGGACTGGGTGGCGCAACGATTGCGGCACTGCTATCACGTCGTCGCGCCCGACCTGCGCGGCCATGGTGATTCGCAGTGGGCGATCGGTTCCGGATACAGCCACACGGCGTACGTGTACGACATCGTGCAGCTGGTGCGACAGTTGCAGCTCGCACCGGTCACGATCATCGCGCATTCGATGGGCGGCACGCTCGCGTGCCTCTACGCCGGGCTGTACCCGGACCTCGTCCGCAAGATGATCGTGATCGAAGGCGTGGGCCATTGGTGGCGCTTCTTCGAGCGACCACCTGCGCCGGATCGGCTGCGCGGTTGGATCGACGCTACACGCGAGCAGGCGGGCCGGTCGCCGCGCCGTTATCGCTCGCTCGAAGACGCGTTTCAGCGCATGCGGGAAACGAACCCGCATCTGCGCCCCGAGCAGGCGCGGCATCTCACCGAGCACGGCAGCTATCAGAACGAAGACGGCACGTTCACGTGGAAGTTCGACCACTATACGCACGCACACTCGCCGTACGACATCACGGCGGAAGACACCGAAGCGTTATGGCGCGAGATCGCCTGCCCGATCCTGTTCGTGAACGCGAAGCAGGGCTACCCGCATCGCATCGGACAGGGCGACACGCTCGAACATTTCCGCAACGCCGCGGTCGTCGATCTCGATCAAGCCGGCCACTGGGCGCATCACGATCAGCTCGATGCGTTCGTGGGTGAAGCCGAGCGCTTTCTGGCACACTAATCCGCGAACGAGGGACGCGGGAAAAAAGTCGATGGCGGGCGCGCCAAAACGGCTGCGATGCGAATATCTGGAGAGCCCGATCGGCATCCACGAGCCGCGGCCGCGCCTGTCGTGGTGGCTCGACGACGAACGACCCGCCGAGATCCAGACCGCTTATCACATTCTCGCGTCGCGGCGTCCTGAAACCCTGGAAGAGGACCGCGGCGATCTGTGGGACTCCGGACGCACCGAGTCGTCTCACACCTGCCACATCCCCTATGCCGGAAGAACGCTGACGTCGCGACAACGCGTGTGGTGGAAAGTGCGCGCGTTCGACTCCGACGGCATCGGCAGTCCATGGAGCCGCGCGACGTACTTCGAGATGGGTCTGCTCGACAACGAGGACTGGCGCGCGCGGTGGATCGGCACGCCGCTGATGGGCGGCAAACGCACGCCTGCTCAGGTGCCCGCCGTGCGTCGTTCGTTCGATCTGCCGCAGCCGGTCGAGAGCGCGCGGCTGTACATCACCGCGCTCGGTGCCTACGACGCCGAGATCAACGGCGTGCGCGCACACGAAGTCGAGCTGGCGCCGGGCTGGACCGACTTCGATAGGCGCGTCCGCTATCAGACCTTCGACGTCACGCGTCTGCTCAGGCGCGGCGAGAACGTGATCGGCGTGCTGCTCGGCGACGGCTGGTACTGCGGAACACTCGGGTTGTCGGATCGGCAGCAATACGGCGACCGACCGCTGCTGCTGGCGCAACTCGAAATGACGCTGGCCGACGGATCGCTGTTGCGAATCGCGACTGACGACCTGTGGAAGTGGCGGCGGTCGCAGATCCTCTATTCGGACCTGATGGCCGGCGAGAGCGTCGACGCGCGGCAGAGTCTCGGCACGTGGACGACACCGGGTCACGACGCTGGCGGATGGTCGCAGGTCGACGTGTTGCCGCTGCGGCACGACATCTCGCTGGATGGGAACGCCAGTCCGCCGATCAGAGTGATCGATCGAATTGCGCCGATCGCGGATCCGAGCAGACGCGCGGGAGACTTCGGCGAGCGACGCCTCATCTACGACTTCGGTCAGAACATCGTCGGACGGGTTCGCATCAAGGTGCGCGCGCCGCGCGGCACGCTGATCCAGATCCGTCACGCGGAGCGTCTCGACGATCGGGGCGAGTTGTACACGGCGAACCTGCGCAAAGCGGCGGCTACGGACTTGTACACGTGTGCGGGAAATCCCGACGGTGAAGCGTTCGAGCCACGCTTCACGTTTCACGGGTTTCAGTTCGCCGAGATCAGCGGACATTTCGCGGCATCGGCAATCGAGGACGTAACCGGAGTCGTGCTCGCATCCGCGCTGACCGAGATCGGCGACTTCCATTGCGATCATCCGTTGCTGAATCAACTGCAGAGCAATATCCAGCGCAGTCAGCGCGGAAACTTCGTCGAAATACCGACCGATTGCCCGCAACGCGACGAACGACTCGGTTGGACTGGCGACGCGCAGGTGTTCGTGCGCACCGCGGCGTTCAACCTCGACGTTGCCGCGTTCTTCGCGAAGTGGCTGGTCGACCTGACCGACGCCCAATCTGCCAACGGAACGGTTCCGCCGCTGGCGCCGGTGCCACCACAACTGCCGATCATGCGCGGCGATGGCGGGCCCGCGTGGGCAGACGCCATGGTCATCTGTCCGTGGACCATCTATCGCTGTAGCGGCGACAAGCGCCTGCTCGAGCGGCATTACGATGCGATGAAAGCGTTCGTCGACGACATCGAGAAGCGCTTTCCCTCGTTGATCCGTGCCGACGCCGCGATCGAACCGTGGCAGGGATTCGGCGATTGGCTCGCCACCGATGGTGCACGCACCGGCGATGCGCGATTCGGCAACACGCCGAAGGATCTGATCGGCACGGCGTTCTTCAGCTACAGCGCGAAGCTGTTGGCGCGAATCGCCGGCGTGCTCGGCAACGTTTCCGATCTGGAACATTACGAAGCGCTCGCGCAACGCGTTCGCGCGGCGTTCCGTCGCCGCTTCGTCACGGGGGAAGGGCGCCTCGTCAGCGAAACGCAGACCGCATACGTGCTGGTGCTGCACTTCGGTCTGCTCGATCACAGCGAAACGGAGCAGGCCGTGGCGGCGCTGGTGCGCGACATCGAGGCTCGCGGCGATCACCTGTCGACCGGTTTCGTCGGTACACCGTACCTGCTGCCAGTGCTGACCCATCACGGACGTCTCGACGTCGCCTATCGGCTGCTGCTGCAGACGTCGCCGCCGAGCTGGCTGTATCCGATCACCCAGGGCGCGACGACGATCTGGGAACGCTGGGACGGATGGACCGAACAGCGCGGTTTTCAGGATCCGGCGATGAACAGTTTCAATCACTACGCGTACGGCGCGGTCGGCGAGTGGATGTACAGCACGCTGGCCGGTCTCGAACTCGATCCGGATCTGTCGCAGGCCCGCAACGCGTATCGTCGCGTGCGCATACACCCGCGACCGCCGCGCGCGGAAGACGTGCCGAACGGTCAGTCGCTGCGATATGCGAGTGCCACGCTCGAGTCGATGCACGGCCGTTACGAAGTGAGTTGGCGGATCGACCACGGTCGATTCACGTTGAACGTGCGGATTCCGCCCAACTGTTCCGCAAAGGTGATTCTGCCGAACGATGAAGCACACGAGGTCGCGGCCGGTCGCCACGAGTTCGCGATTCCGTTCGGTGCCATCGAGGACGACGGGATCCCGGTCCTGTCGGAAATCACCGAGCTCGCGAGCTAAGGACCTCATGGACGGCATACACGACCTGGGCGGCAAGGAAGGATTCGGCGCGGTGGTTCGCGAAGCGGACGAGCCGGTGTTCCACGCGCGTTGGGAGAGCCGCGTATTCGGCTTGAACCTCGTTGGCGCCGGCGGTGCGGCCAGGAACAGAGACCACTTCCGGCACGCCATCGAACGCATCGATCCGGTCGCCTACCTGACGCATGGTTATTACGGGCGCTGGCTCGGCGGGGTCGAGACGATGATCGTGGAGGCCGGCATTCTCGACACCGCTGCGATCACCGGTCGCGCACTCGAACTCGGCGCGAGCCCTGACGACCGGATTGCGTCGCAACCGTCGTCTAAACCCGACCATGTGGACTATGAGCCGTTGGAACCCGGCAACCGGAGACTCGTCACTGCGCCAGCGCGTTTCCGTACCGGTGACCGGGTGCGAACGTGCGATCGAGGGACGCGCGGACACACGCGGCTACCCGGTTACGCGCGTGGACGGCGCGGCATCGTCGTTGCAATGCACGACGGCTGGGTGTATCCCGACACGAACGCTCACGGTCGCGGCGAAAACCCCCAGCATCTGTATACGGTCGCGTTCGAAGGCGTCGAACTTTGGGGTCCCGAGGCTGAATCGCGCGTTGTCGTGCATCTCGATCTTTTCGAGCCCTACCTGGAGCGTTCCGATGGCTGAGGCGAGCAATCCGGCGGCGATTCGCGCGGAGGCCATCGAGTCGCTACTGATCGAGAAAGGTCTGATCACCGCTGCCGAGGTAGACGAAGTAGTGGAGCGGTACAACGAACGGATCGGACCGTTGAACGGTGCGCGCGTCGTTGCGCGCGCGTGGCGCGACGCAGCGTTCAAGCAGGCGCTGCTCGAGGATGCTACGGCGGCGGTCGCGCCGTTCGAATTCGAAGGCGGGCAGACCGAGAAACTCGTCGTGGTCGAAAACACTGCGACGGTGCACAACGTCGTCGTCTGCACGCTGTGCTCGTGCTATCCGTGGGCCATGCTCGGACTGCCGCCGCGCTGGTACAAGGATCCGGCGTATCGCTCTCGCATCGTCCGCGAACCGCGCCGCGTGCTGGCCGAGTTCGGCGTGCAGCTCGAACCCGACGTAGAGGTGCGCGTCTGGGATTCGAGCGCGGAAGTGCGCTATCTCGTGCTGCCGCAGGCACCCGTGAACGCGGCGCAGCTCGCCGACGACGAGCTCGTCGCACGCGTCACGCGCGACGCGATGATCGGCGTCGAGCGATTCGTATGACGCAGACGTATGAACTCTCCGGCGCGGCCGCCCCCCCGATGGTCAACGGCGAACTGGCGTTCGATGCGCCGTGGCAGGGTCGTGCGTTCGGCATCGCGCGCGGTCTGGCCGAGCGGGGCGTGTACGAGTGGGACGATTTTCGCGCCGCGTTGATCGAACAGATTGGCGGGTTCGATCGTGCAGTCGAGACGCGCGACCTGCATTCGTCCGTACCAACGCCGGAGTTCCACTACTACGATCATTTTCTGCGCGCGCTCGAAACGTTGCTCGTCGCACGCAACATCATTGCGCCGGGAGAGTTGATCGAGCGGGTGCACGCGTTCGAAGATCGGCCGGAAGGGCACGATCACGCGCATGTCCACGCCCATCATCACCACCATTGAGGAGGATGCGATGTCGACTAGACCGATCCAGATGACGATTCAGCAGGACGGCCGGAAGTACGGCGGCATCTACTCCGTGTCGGGCAACCTGATGATTGCGCGCATCCCCGGCGTCGATTCGCGCAGCCGCATGGTCAACGGCGCCGACGAGGCCGCGCTCGCGCAGACGTTGTTCAAGGAGATCCTCACCGATGCCAAGCGCGACGGGCGGCTCGCAGGCTGAGCGGCCATCGGTGAGCGAACGCCGCATCATCGGCGTCGAGTTGCGCGATCTGACGCAACTCGAGACCGAAGCGCTGCTGGACCGCGACGTGTCGGCCTGCCTGGCGTTCGTCGACGGGGCAGGTTTTCCGCGCCAGGTGCCGTGCTGGTTCCTGTGGGACGGCGAAGCGTTCTACGTCACGAGCGTGGCCGAGAAATTTCACGTGAAGCGCCTCCAGGCCGACGCCCGCGCGTCGATCTGCGTGGAACTCGAAGAGCGAACCGAGTCGGGACGAACGAATCGTCAGGTAAAGGGCGTCGGACGCGTGGAGATCTTTGCCGACGACGCCGGCCACTGGAGCGAACGCATCCGTTCGAAATATCTCGGCGATCTGGTCGTTCGTCAGCCGACGAGCGTTGCATCGCGCGTCGTGTTGCGCCTCAAGCCGGATCGTCTGGTGGCGCACGGCGGAGGCATCAGGGTCGGCTGAATCAGCGGCCTGTTGCTTCCTGCAGATAGGCGGCGATGGTCGCGCGATCGCCCGTTCGCACGACGCGCCGTTGCTTAGCCGTCAGTTGATGGTCGTACATCGGGTCGTAGTACCACTCCAGCAGCCGGTCGATCCACTTCAGATGCGCCGTTTCGTTCGGAGCATCGATGCCAAACGCTGCTTCGAGCAACTCCGCCACCTGCGAGTGGCGTGATCCGCCGAGCCGTCGCTGGATACGGTCGAGCGCATTGGCGAAACGCTCGCGAAGCTGCTCCGGACGCGTGCCGTCGGAAAGGGGCGATTCGACATACTCGCGATAGATGCGCGCGGCACGTTCGTGACGCGGCACTTCGAGCACTACCAGCGGCGCCGCCTGCATAGCAGCGTGCAACGCGTCGGGCAGTGCGAGCCGGCCGATGGTGCGGCCTTCGTCTTCGACGATCACGCGCGACAGCCCCATCGCCTTCAGCATGTCGATCGCCAACCGGTTTTCGAACGCGATCGGTGTCGGTTGGGAGGTCGCCATGGAACCGAATGCGGACCCGCGATGGTTCACGAGACGTTCGAGATCGATGACGGCGTCGAACTCGTTCAGGAGATCGGTCTTTCCCGATCCGGTGCGGCCGGCGATCACCAACAATGGCGTAGTGGCGCAGAACTCGTCGATGGCTGCAAGACAGGTTCGTCGTAGCGCCTTGTATCCGCCTGTGATGCGCGCCACGTCTACGCCGTAGGGGTACAACCACTCCTGCGCGATCTGCGAACGAAGCCCGCCGCGCCAGCAATACAACAGCGTTCCGGGATGCGCGGTGACGAAGTTGCGCCACGCGTCGATGCGCGCGTTGCGCACGTCACCGGAAACGAGTTCTTCGCCGAGCGCGATGGCCGCCTGCTGTCCGCATTGCTTGTAACGCTGACCGACCGCGGCGCGTTCGACGTCGGTGAGCAGCGGCAGATTCACGGCGCCGGGGAATGCGCCGAGTGCAAATTCGGCGGGCGCACGCAGATCGATCAGCGGCAGACCTTCGCGGAGCACTCGCCGGTGATCGGCGACGGTCCGCCCACCCATCAGGGCACGGGATCTATGACGGTCTCGCCGCGCTGGAAGGCGTCCAGATGGGCCTGCAACACCTCGACCACCTCGGTCTCTTCCTGTTCTCTCGCGGCGTCGACGGCCTGCTGCTGCAACGCGACGGCGCGTGTGAAGTTGCCGTTGGCCGCGTATGCCGCCGCCCACGTGTCGAGATACGCGGGGTTCTTCCGCGCGGTTTCGTCGCCGGACATCGCGCGGTCCATGATCTCGAGCGCATAGCTCGGCTTGCGCAACGGTTCCAGGTGAGTAACCGCGAGCGTCCATGCCACCTCGTTGACGATGTTCACGTCGTCGGGCGACGTGCTGACGGCGGACTTGAACCAGGTCAGCGCCTGCCGGTAGCTCTGCGAAACGCCTATGCCTTTCGCATACAGGTTGCCGAGCAGCAGCATGGCTTCGGGCTCGCGCGCTTTCGCTTCTTCCACGAGCCACGCGCGCGCCTGCGGGTCGAATTCGTGCGTGTTGTCCTGCGCCAGCAGGAAGCGCACGTATTGCAGGCGCGCGCGCGTATCGCCGGTGGCGGCCGCCTGTTTGAAGTAGTCGACCGCGAGCGCTTCGTCCTTGGGTACGTGCGTGCCTTCCGAGTACAGGTGCCCGAGCCACATCAACGCATTCGGATTCTTCAGCGCGGCCGATTGCTTCAGTAGCACCAGTCCGGATTCGACGTTGTCCTCGCCGTAGTCGCCGTCGAGATACAGCCCCGCGAGCGCGAACATCGCTTCGTCCGAACCCACCGCGATCGCGTGCAGGTACTGTTCGAGCACGAACTCCATCGCTTCCTTGCGAGCATCGCCTTCGAGATCGCGCGCTTCGAGCTGATACACGCGCGCGAGCATCAGGTTTGCCAGAAGGTTGCCGGTGCGGCTCGCTGCGCTCAGCCAGTCTGCCGATTCGCGAAACCGGTTCTGTCCGAGCAGGTACGCGCCGATCGCCGCCTGCGCCGCCGAATCGTCGCTTCGTGCCAGGAAGCCGATCAGCATGCCGGCGCTGAACGGCTTGTCGGTAGGAGTGGTGCCTTCGGCCTGTTCTTCTTGCGCGATTGTCGATTCGACGGCGCGATACGCCGCTGTCAGGTCGAAATAGATGCTCTGCAGCGGTCCCTGTTCCGGTCGAGCGCTGACCAACATCATGAAGGGGATCTTGTCGCCGCTGTGGTACATCGAGCCGACGGAGGTGAGGCCGCGGATGCGCAGAAAAGCCTGCGCCTCCGACGCCGACATCACCGGATACGGTCGATCCTTTGAGCCGTCGCCCGCCGTCTCGATCGACTTGGTGATCTTGTCCACCCACAGCTGATGCTGGGTGACGGAGTCCGGCGCCTCGACGTGCTGGTAGAAACGCACCAGCGCGTAGTGCCCGGCGAGACTGCCGTAATACAGATTCAGAATCGCGCTGCCGACTGCACCGAGCCGTAGCGGCTCGTCGACCATCATGCCGAGCGCCTGTTGCTCGAGAGGTGCGAGCTGCTGCATGCGCTGATCGAAATCGGGCGCCGCCAGGAAAGCGTCGCGCAATTCTTCGACCGAGACGGGTTCGCCGTCGTCGGCTGCCTTGTAGAGCGTGTCATAGTCGGGCCGGGGAGCAGCGGTCTGGCATCCGGCCAGCGCGATCAGCGTCAACCAAAGCGCCATCCGGTGCGCCAGAGTGGCGGTGCGCATATGCAGGGGAACTTCCATCGAATATCGGCCGCGAGTGTAACGCACCTTTAGACCGCGGTTCATGGCGGGTGTCACCGTTCTGTTCCTGCTTGGCACCGAACCTTTTCCTGCGGTTAGAATCCAACCCCGCGCCACGTAGGAGATGGGCCTTGGGAATGGAACGCAAACTGCGATTGCCGCGCGCAGACGAAGCGCTGCCCGGACGCACCGAAGCGATGCGCGTGCCGCCCACGCATTTCGTCAATGGTCATCCGTTGAAAGCACCGTTCCCGGCGAATCTGCGCCAGGCCGTCTTTGGAATGGGTTGCTTCTGGGGCGCCGAGCGTCGGTTCTGGCAGACCGCCGGCGTGTTCACGACCGCCGTCGGATATGCCGGCGGAATCACGCCGAATCCCACATATGAAGAAGTGTGCTCCGGTGCAACCGGCCACAGCGAAGTGGTGCTCGTCGTGTTCGATCCGGCGATCGTCAGCTACGCGGACTTGTTGCGCGTGTTCTGGGAAGCGCACGACCCGACGCAGGGCATGCGCCAGGGCAACGACATCGGCACGCAGTATCGCTCCGTGATCTACACGTACGACGACGCCCAACTCGAAGCGGCGCGTGGATCGGAGCGCGTGTTCGAGGACGCATTGAAAGCGTCGGGTTACGGCGCAATCACGACCGAGATCCGCAGCGCGCCGGAGTTCTATTACGCCGAGCACTATCACCAGCAGTATCTGGCGAAGGTCCCGAACGGATATTGCGGACTGGGCGGCACTGGCGTGTGCATGCCGGCCGTGGAAGCGGTGATTTCCTGAGGGAAGCGGCTTCTCGGATCAGTCGAGCGTCGTCTTCGTAGTGCCGCAGCGTTCGCACTTGTGCAGTGTGACGAGTCGGCCGCGCTGCACGTCGAACTGTTTCTTTTGTGCGACCTGCCATTTGTGAAATCCGCTGCTGCACAGCGTTTTGCCTTGCGCGCGCTTCGTCGCCGACGGGCGGCGGAACTTGATGACTTCGCCCACGATCCGATGCTCCTCCCCGGGGCGTTCACGCTAGCACATCCCATAGGCCGGGTTTAATATCCGAAACCTTTTGTGTGGACGGGGCAGGACACCAGTGCAGCTCGCGGACGCCGACTATTTCAGCCTCGCGACCTTTCGCAGGAATGGCAATGCGGTCCCGACGCCGGTGTGGTTCGCGCAGGCGGGCGACGCGTTCTACGTGTTCAGTGCGCCGGATGCGGGCAAGGTCAAACGCATTCGCCTGAGTTCCCGGGCCCGCGTCGCGGCTTGCGACGTGCGCGGCAAACTGCTCGGGGAATGGATGGACGCCAAAGCCCGCCTCGTGTCGGACGCAGACGAGATTCGATCGGCGTATGCATCGCTGCATCGCAAATACCGCCTGCAGATGCTCATCGGAGACTTCTTTTCCAAGTTGACCGGTCGCTTCGGTCGCCGCCAGTTCATCGCAGTGACGCTCGCGCCATGACCCATCCGTTGGAAGGTATCCGCGTACTCGACATGTCGCGCGTTCTCGCGGGGCCGTTTGCCGGGCGCATGCTGGCCGATCTCGGTGCCGACGTCGTCAAGGTGGAGCCGCCCGACGGCGACGTCACGCGCAACTGGGGCGCCCGCATAAACGACCAAGCGGGTTACTTCAATCAGCAGAACGTCGGCAAGCGCGGCATATGCGTGAACCTCGACGTCCACGGCGGCGCGACGCTGATCAAGCAGCTCGCGGCGAAGGCAGACGTGCTGATCGAGAACTTCCGGCCCGACGTGATGCCTCGGCTCGGCCTCGGCTACGACGTGCTGAAGCAGATCAATCCGCGACTCGTGATGCTGTCGATCTCGGGGTTCGGTCACAACGGGCCGGAGTCGCGTCGCGCCGCATACGCACCGATCGTGCACGCGGAGTCAGGTCTGATCGCGCGCCAGAAGAAGATCACCGGCGCGCATGCCACCGACATCGGTGTGTCGATTGCCGATACGAACGCCGCGCTGCACGGCCTGGTCGGTCTGCTGTCGGCGCTGTTGATGCGGCAGCGCACCGGTGAAGGACAGCACGTCGACATCGCGATGATCGATTCGATGCTGGTCACCGACGATCATCTGCATTACACGGTCGACAACGCCGAGCATCTCAAACCGATGCCGAGCGAAGTGTGGGACACCGCGGCGGGAACGCTGTTGATCGCGAGCGACTTCCGGCATGTGTGGAAGCAGCTGACCACGCGCGCCGGCGTGGTGGACCCGACGCCGGCCGACGCGACGCTCGACGAGAAGATCAAGGTGCGCCGCGCCACCGCGCGCGCGTTCTTCAAGAACCTGCCGGACCGCGCCGCGGTCATCAAGGCGCTCGATGGAATGAACCTCGCGTGGGGCGACGTGCGCGAAGGCGCCGAGACGCTCGAACTGCCGACGGTCAAACACCGCGGCACCATCACGCGCGTGGACGACGGCGCCGGCGGCGAGCGGCCGGTCGTGCAGTCGCCATATCGCTTTTCCGACGCGAGCAGCGGTGCGCGCGGCGCTTCGCCTAAGCAGGGACAGCACAATGCGGAAGTGCTCGCCGACTGGCTCGGCTTCGATGCACAGACGATCGAATCTCTGCGCGCGGGCGGCGTGTTGATGAGCGCCGATGGCTAATCCTGCAAGCGTGCAGCGCATCGGCGTAGGTATCGACTTCGGAACCACCAACACGGCGGCGGCCGTCTACGACGGTAAGCAGGTGTCGTTGATCGAACTCGACGCGCCTGCGCAGATCATGCCGTCGGCCACCTACATCGATTCGGACCTGCAGACGCTGGTCGGCCAGCGCGCGATCGAGCGTTACATCGCCGACAACACCGGCCGCACGGTCGAACTGATTCCGGAAGTGATCGGCGAATCGACGCTGATGGTGGGCGATCCGGATCCGGAAGGTCGCCGTCCCGTCGAAACGCTCACGCGAAAAGTGTATGGGCAACCAGTGCGCGACGGCGGCCTTAAGGGGCGGCTGTTCCGCGGCGTCAAACGTCTACTCGGCGATCCGAACGTGCGGCGGCTGATGGTGTTCGACCATCCGTTCCGGCTGGTCGCGCTGATCACGCCGATTCTGTTGCACGTGCGCAAGGAGGTCGAAGCGAGCGTCGGACCGGCGTCGCGCGCATGGGTCGGCCATCCGGTGAAGTTCGAAGGACGCGATCCGCATCGCGATCAGTTGGCGCTCGCCCGGCTCGGTGAGGCGTACGGTCACGCCGGAATAAAGGAACACGTTTTCTACCCGGAGCCCGTGGCGGCGGCGGTGAGTTATCTGGTGGCGCATCCGGACATGGCCGGGCGGCGCGTGCTGACGGTCGATTTCGGGGGCGGCACGCTCGACTTCAGCGTGTTGCGCGCCACTGGCGACGACTTCGACGTCATCGCCACGCACGGCGTTGCGCTGGGCGGAGACCACATCGACCAGCGCATGTTCCGCACGCTGCTGTTTCCGGCGTTGGGCAAAGGCGAAATCTGGCGCCGACGTGGTTTCGACAAGGAAGAGATCGAAACTCGATTTCCGTTCGAAGATTACGAAGACCTGCTGCTGAACTGGGCGGTTACCTATCTGCTGAACCAGAACAAGTACACCACGCCGATGATGGACTGCATCGCTCGCGGCGGCCCTGGCGCGCACAAGTTCCGCCGGCTGCGCGAGTTGATACAGCACAATCTGAGCTACTCGGTGTTCCAGTCGATCAAAGACTTCAAGGCGAGGTTGTCGGCGGACGACGAAGCAGTGCTGGACATCCCGGAGATCGACATCGAAATCCGCCTGTCGCGTGCGCAGTTCGAAGACATGATCGGCGATCTGCTGCAGCAGTTCGAGCAGGGCGTCGAAGACACGCTGACGAAGAGCGGGCTGGCCGCGGATTCGATCGACCTGGTGTTGCGTACCGGTGGCTCCTCGCTGATTCCGGCGGTGCGGCGGATTCTCGAAGCGCGGTTCCCGAGCCGCGTGGTAGAGCACGATCCGTTCACGTCGGTGGCGGCCGGGCTCGCGATCGCCGACTACCGTGGGCACCGTTACGGCTGATCAATCGTTCTGTTCGGGCGGCTCCCATTTGGGATCGACGGCCTGGAAGAACGACTGCATCATCCGGTACGTCAAGCCCCACACGAAATGCCCGCCGTTGATGCGGTAACCGCTGAACAGCACCGGTGAGCCGTTCACCACGCGCTCTTCTTCGGTGTGATTGAGGCCCTTTGCGATCGGATCGAGCGGCGTCCACACCACTTCGGCCACCTCGTGGTTAGGCAGGAACGGCGTTTCGCGCTCCAGACGGAATACATAAGGGGCGATCACCATGTTCAACGGGCGCCCGCGCGGCTGCGCGCGTTGATGGTCGATGGTGCCGATGTGTTTCCCGTTCGCGCTGAGATCGAGGCCGATCTCTTCGCACGTTTCGCGGATCGCCGCGTCGAGCAGCGAACTGTCTGACGATTCGATATGGCCGCCGGGAAAAGCCATGTGGCCGGACCACGGATCTCCGCTCTTCTCCGCGCGGCGTATGAACAGCAGATCGGTGACGCTGGTGCCGGCGCGGTCGCGGGCGGGTTCGCGAACGCGCTCACGCAGGATGATCGCGACGGCTGCCTGTCGCGTGGACGGTCTAATGGGCGAAAGCTGGGCCTCGTAACTCGCGAGACGTCGCTCGATATCCGGTAACGTGATCACGGTTTGTATTCTTTGGAAAAGCGCCCATGATATCCAGCCAATTTTCCAGCAGATGTGAGCGTCCGTGTCGCTGATCGAGTCGCCGGCCAACCGGTGTTTCGTTTGCGGTCCGTCGAACCCGATCGGACTCAAGTTGAATTTTCGGATCGACGGCGACGTGTGTCGTGCCGAATTCACACCCGGTGAAGCGCACATGGGATATCAAGGGCTGACGCACGGCGGGATCATCTTCAGCCTGCTCGACGACGTGATGGCGAACTGGTTGTGGTTGCAGGGTGAACGTTCCTTCACGGCGCGCGCCGACATCCGCTATCGCGCGTCGCTCCCGATCGGCATACCGGTCCGCGTCGAGGGACGCATGGTGAAACGCAAAGGTCGACTGGTGCAGCTCGAAGGACGCGTGATCCGGCAGGACGACGATGTGACGATTGCCGAGGCGAGCGGCAGCTTCATGACCGACGAGCGGTCACCGATCGCCTGATTGGCAGACGACCGGACGATGTCGCCCGTACATCTCCAGCGCCCACCGACCGGCGGGGTGATTGCGCCACTTCTCGGTGAGTTCGGCGAGCCGCTCCGGCATCGGACCTGGTTTCTTCATGTCGGGATGTGGTGGATCGATCAGCGGTGCAATGAGCGACGCCGCCGTGAGATCGGCGACGCTGAACGAATCTCCGGCCAGATAGCCCTCTTTGCCGACCAGCTTCGCGATCGCCTGCATGTTGGTGGTCAACAGCCGTTCGGCTTCGGCAATCGCGCGGTTGTCGGTCATTCCATTCGCTTTCCTGATGCGACCTTTCACCAGCGGCAAGAACGCACGGTATAGCGCGCGGGTGATCGGCGGCTTGCCGGTCGCGAACAACCGCGCGATGTAATCGGGTTCGTCGAGCATCGCGACGAACGCACAGATGCGCGCCGCGGGTCCTACCACGAAGTCGAAATGGCGCGCGATCTCGCGTGCGCGATCGCGTGTCTGGTCGTCCGGCGGCAGCAGCGACGGTGCCGCGGTGAAGATCAGTTCGAGCCGTTCGATGATCCATGCGGAGTCGTGCACGTACTGGTCGTTGATGCGCAATACCGGCGTCTGCGTCTGGCCCGTCATTTTCTTGATGGTGCTTGCGTGCGGGCCCGGCAGCAGATCGGTGCGTCTGTGCGACAGTGCTTTGTGGTCGAGCGCCCATCGCACCTTCTCGTTGAAGTGCGAGTAGCGGAACTGAAACAGCTCGAGGTCGTCGCTCATGATGCGCGCATGATGCAGTTGCGATGGCTCGGACACAACGCGCTGCTGTCGCGCCATCGCGCTTGCGCCTCAGTGAGCTTGATCATCAGCGAAGCAATGAGTGATGATCGGCGCCGGTAGGATCGCCGCACACGCGACGCCCGCCGCGTTGGCAACGTTATCGAATCGTAGGGGGTTACGATGGCCTGGGTCACCATAGTCGCCATGTTGGCGCTTCTCGAGTATTTCTTCTTCAGCATCAAAGTCGGTCAAGCGCGCGGAAAATACGGGGTAAAGGCGCCTGCGACCACGGGCAACGAGCACTTCGAGCGATATCATCGCGTGCACCAGAACACGATGGAACAGCTCGTCATGTTCCTTCCGAGCTTGTTCACGTTCGCGAGTCTGGTATCCGAAATGTGGGCCGCGATTCTGGGCGTCGTGTTCATCATCGGTCGGGCGGTCTACTTCAATCTGTACATCGGCAATCCGGACAAGCGTGGCCCCGGCGTGCTCATCTCGTTGCTGGCGACTGCGGTGCTGATCATCGGGTCGCTGGTGGGCGCGATCATGATCCTGGTCTGATCCGGAAAGGCGTCGCGATTACGCGGCGCCCTTCTACCGCCTACGGCCGGTAGTTGCGCGCGAGCCAGCCCAGCATCAGCGCGTTCGTCTCGTTCGGCTTCTCCTGCTGAATCCAATGGCCGCACTGGAGCATCTCTACTTCCACGTTCGGCGCGATCTGCTTCAGGCGATCCGACGGTTGCACCATGTCGTAACGACCGTGAATCATCAACGCGGGGCAGGTCACCTTCTGTGGATAGTTGCCGAGCGTCGTCCAGTTGCGCGTGAAGTTGCGATACCAGTTGATGGGACCGGTGAAACCGCCCGCGGAAAAGGCTTTCGCAAACACGTCGAGCTCGGCCTCGGACATCATCAACCGCCCCGGCGGGTTCTGCTCCTCGACGAGATTGATCATCGCCATCCCGGGTTTCGTCTCGCGCGGCGGTGAGGTCCATTGTTCCGTGCGGTACAGGTTGCGCAACAGATTCTTCGGATCCTTCGCGAACGCGGCGTCCGCAACACCCGGCTTGCGATTGAAGTGGACGATGTAGAAGTCGTCGCCGCGCAGCTTCTCCCACAGACCGACCCACTCCGCCGTGCCGCGATCCAGATACGACACGCTCAGGTTGATCACGCCGGCCACGCGATCCGGATGCATCACCGACATCGCCCAGACCACGAGCGCGCCCCAGTCGTGACCGACGAACAGCGCTTTCTCGTAGCCGTAGTGATCTAACAGGCCGACGAGGTCGCCCGTCAGCTGCACGATGTCGTAAGCCTCTACCGGCTTCGGTTTGTCGGTGCGTCCGTAGCCGCGCTGATCCGGCGCAAGCACGTGATAGCCGGCATCGGCGAGGGGTTGCATCTGATGGCGCCACGAGAACGCGAGCTCGGGGAAACCGTGGCACAGCACGATCGGCTTGCCTGCGCCTCGCTCGTAGACGGCCATCCTGATGCCGTTCGTGGAGATGAATGTCGGGTTGTCGAATGTGGTCATTGGTTGGCCGGCATTTTTGAAAGGTTGTTAACGTACGCGACGTCGTTCGAACGAAGCAAGGAGAACACCTGCGGCGTCATCGGCGGGCTGACTTGCGTGACGTCTGGGTGGCCGATAACAATGCGGCAAGCAAAGCGAACGGAAAACGACATGGCGAATGTGCAGGCGAACGGTATCCAGATCGAATACGACACGTTCGGCAGGCGATCGGATCGTCCGCTGCTGCTCGTGATGGGGCTCGGCGCGCAAATGATTCACTGGCGCGAGGAGTTCTGCGAGCAACTCGCGAACGCGGGCCACTTCGTCGTGCGCTACGACAATCGCGACGTCGGTCTTTCGACGAAGTTCGACTCCGCAGGTTTGCCCGACATCCCCGCGATCATGACGCAGATGGCTGCGGGCCAGCCGGTGTCGGCGCCATACACCCTCAACGACATGGCGGACGACGGCATCGGCCTCATGGATGCGCTCGATCTTCCCGCCGCGCACATCTGCGGCGCGTCGATGGGCGGCATGATCGTGCAGGCGATGGCGATACGTCAGCCGCGCCGTATCAAGAGCGTCACGTCGATCATGTCGAGCACCGGCAATCGCGAGCTGCCTCCTGCGAAGCCTGAAGCCATGGCCGCGCTGATGAGCCCCGCCGGGACGAATCGCGACGAAGTGGCGGAGCGGTCGGTGGCGGTATCGACAGTGATCGGCAGTCCGGCGTATCCGGCCGATCCGAGCGAAACGCGGGCGCGAGCGATCGAAGCGTATGAGCGCGCGTTCTATCCGATCGGCGTTGCGCGACACATGGCGGCCGTCGCGTCGCACGGCAATCGCAAGCCGGCGCTGCAGCAACTCGACGTGCCGGCGCTGGTCATCCACGGCAAGGCGGATCCGTTGGTGCCGGTCGAAGGCGGTCTCGATACGCACGAGGCGCTGCGCGGTTCGCAGCTGATGCTGATCGACGGCATGGGGCACGACCTGCCGAAACAGGTGTGGTCGCAGATCGTTTCCGGCATCGCGGCGCTGACGAAGGCGGCGAACTGATGCGCGACCGCATCCTCACGACTCACGCGGGTAGTCTGCCGCGGTCCCCCGAGCTCGTTGCACTGCACGCGCGGCGCTTCGCCGGCGAACGCATCGATGCGGTAGAACTCGCTCAGCGCTCGAAACAGGCGACCGAAGACGTGGTGCGCCGGCAGGTCGACATCGGCGTCGATCAGGTGAACAACGGCGAAGTCGGACGCGAGAGTTTCTTCACTTACGTGCAACATCGGATGAGCGGGTTCTCGGGGCAGAGTCGCCGTCCGCCCATGCGCGACCTCGTGAAGTATCCGCACTTCCTCGGCTATCTGCAGCGCACCGCATTTTCGGGGGACAACGTCAGCCTGCTGCAGCCGCCACAGGCAACCGGGCCGATCCAGTACGGCGATACGGTGGCGATCGACGCCGAATGCAACGAACTGACCACTGTATTGCGATCGCTGGGACGCGGGAATGCCGACGCGTTCGTCTCGTCGCCGTCGCCCGGCATCATCGTTGCCGCAATGGAGAATCGCCACTACAAAGATCTCGATGCGTACATCGATGCAGTTGCAGCGGCGCTGGCAGTGGAGTATCGCGCGATTCTCGGCCACGGCTTCCAGTTGCAGATCGACGCACCTGATCTCGCGATGGAGCGCCATACCTACTTTGCCGACCAGCCCCTCTCTGCGTTCGTCAGATTCGTGGAGAAAGTAGGCGACGCCATCAACAATGCACTGCGCGGCGTACCGAAAGATCGGATCCGGCTGCACGTGTGCTGGGGAAACTACGAAGGCCCGCACGACGAAGACGTACCGCTGGCCGACATCTGGAGCGCCCTGAAGCGGATCGACGCCGGCTCCATCCTGTTGTCGATGGCAAACCCGCGGCACGCACACGAATATCACCTGTTCGAGCGGCAGCGGCTTCCGAGCGACATGACGCTGGTCGCAGGCGTGATCGACACCACCACCAACTACATCGAGCATCCCGATACCGTTGCCGACCGGCTCATTCGCATCGCCGAATCG
The DNA here is from genome assembly GCA_035494855.1 of Pseudomonadales bacterium. Lineage (GTDB taxonomy): Bacteria > Pseudomonadota > Gammaproteobacteria > Pseudomonadales > Azotimanducaceae > DATJGR01. The sequence goes on from DATJGR010000273.1 coordinate 40,367, forward strand.
CTGGACGATCCGCGCCGTCTGATGGCCGGTACCGACTGCGGGTTCGAGACGTCGGCCGGCTTCTCGACAGTCATCGACGACATTGCCTGGCAAAAGCTCGCGACAATGGTAGAAGGCGCCCGCCGCGCCAGCCGCATGCTGTTCGGCGGCAATTGAGCGACGCCCGGCGTTCGGCATGGCGGCCTGATCGATCCGTTGGGTTGCTCGCTGTCGCGATCGTGCTGTGCGCCTGCGCGCACGCGCCGCCCGTGACGTTTCCTACGACGGCCGGTCGCGGTATCGAACTCTCCACCACGCCGTTCTTTGCTCAGGAAACCCACCAATGCGGGCCTGCCGCACTGGCGATGATGCTCGGGGCCGTCGGCGTGACCGCAACGCCGGCGGAACTGGTTTCGCAGACGTATCTGCCGGGTCGCCGGGGTTCGCTGCAACTCGAGCTGATCGCGGCGGCGCGACGCCACCAACGCATCCCGTACGTACTGGCACCGGGGACGTCCGATCTGTTCGCGGAACTCGACGCCGGCCATCCGGTTCTGGTGCTGCAGGATCTGGGCGTCGGTCCGCTGCACGTGTGGCACTACGCGGTGGTGATTGGCTACGAAGCGCAGCCGCAGCAGGTGGTGCTGCGATCGGGTGTCACTGAGCGGCTCGTGATGCCGTTTGCAGACTTCGCGCCGACGTGGCGGAAATCCGGTGAGTGGGCAGCGGTGATTCTCGCCGCCGACGTGCTGCCGGCTACCGCGACCG
>DATJGR010000274.1:0-7360 GCA_035494855.1 Pseudomonadales bacterium
CCGGCCGGTCCTGGCGTGCGGGTCGACACGTTCGGATACACCGGCTACCAGACGACACCGAACTTCGACTCGCTGCTCGCGAAAGTGATCGTCCACGCCAACGGCTCGTTCGAGGCGGCGTTGCGCCGCTGCGAGCGCGCGCTCGCCGACTTTCGCATCGAAGGCATCAACACCAACATCGATTTCCTGCGCACAGTGCTGCACGACGCGCACTTCGCAGCGATGCGCATTTCCACCGGCTTCATCGACGAACACATCGGCGTGTTGGCGCGCGCGGCACGGCGCCCGACGCGGTACTTCGCGAGCGCCGCGGCGCGACCCACGAGCGGTCAGGTCGGCGCCAAGGTCGACGGTAGCGACCCGCTCGCGGTGCTCGCGTACGGGAAGTCGAACGCGCCGAACGACGCGGGTCGCAGGATGCCCGAACTCGACGTCGACGAAGGCCGCGCTGCGCTGACCGCGCCGATGCAGGGCACGATCGTCAGCGTCGAAGTGGCGCCGAATCAGAACGTGCGCGCCGGGCAGGTCGTGCTCGTCATGGAAGCGATGAAGATGGAGCACGAGATCCGTGCGCCCGTCGCTGGCACGCTCACGGAACTCTCGGTCGTCAACGGCGACACGGTGTTCGAGGGTCACGTGCTCGCGCTTATCGAGCCGAAGGACCTGGGCCTTGGCGCCGACGATGGCGAAAGCACCATCGACCTCGGCGTCGTGCGATCCGACGTCGCCGAAGTGCAGGCGCGCCACGCGATCACCCTCGACGCCGCGCGGCCCGATGCGGTCGAGAAACGCCGCAAGACCCATCAGCGCACCGCCCGCGAGAACATCGACGGGCTGTGTGACGCCGATTCGTTCGTCGAATACGGTCAGCTCGTGCTGACGCCCGGCACCGGCTTACCGATCGACGAGGTCATCCGCAAGTTTCCGACTGATGGAATGGTCACCGGCATCGGCACGATCAACGGCCGCTGGTTTCCGCGTGACGAGTCGCGCTGCGTGGTGATGGCATACGACTACACCGTGCTTGCCGGTACGCAGGGCGCGCTCAACCATCCGAAGACCGATCGCATGCTCGAACTCGCCGCGAAGTGGCGGTTGCCGGTCGTGCTATTCGCCGAAGGGGGCGGCGGTCGCGCCGGCACCGGTGGCCAGCGTCGCGGTGGCCGGCCGACGACAACGGCCGGACAAGGGCGCGACGACATGGCGTATCGGCCGCTCGACACACCGACGTTCGCGAGCATGGGGCGTCTGTCTGGACTCGTGCCGCTCGTCGGCGTCACGTCGCGGTTCTGCTTCGCCGGTAACGCCTCGCTGCTCGGCTGCTGCGACGTGATCATCGCGACGAAGGACTCGAACATCGGGATGGGCGGCCCGGCGCTGATCGAAGGCGGCGGGCTCGGTGTGTTCCGGCCCGAAGAGATCGGGCCGCTCGACGTGCAGATGAAGAGCGGCGTCATCGACGTCGCGGTCGAAGACGAAGTCGAGGCCGTCTCTGTCGCGAAACAGTACCTGTCGTATTTCCAGGGCACGATTCCGGAGTGGGACTGCGCCGATCAACGCATCCTGCGCAACATCGTGCCGGAGAACCGGCTGCGCGTGTACGACATCCGCAAAGTGCTGCACACGCTCGCGGACACGGGCTCCGTGCTCGAGCTGCGGTCAAAGTTCGGCCTGGGCATGGTGACCGCGTTCATCCGCATCGAAGGTCGGCCGCTCGGCGTGATCGCCAACAATCCGGGCTATCTCTCCGGCGCCGTCGACAGCGACGGCTCCGACAAGGCCGCGCGATTCATGCAGCTGTGCGACGCGTTCGACCTACCGATCCTCGTGCTGTGCGACACGCCCGGCATGATGGTCGGCCCCGAAATCGAGCGGACCGGACTCGTGCGGCACTGCAGCCGTTTGTTCGTAACCGGCGCGAATCTCACGGTGCCGCTCGTGACGATCGTGCTGCGCAAAGCGTACGGACTCGGCGCGCAAGCGATGGCGGGCGGATCGATGAAGGAACCCCTCTTCACCGTTGCGTGGCCGACTGCAGAGTTCGGCGGAATGGGTCTGGAAGGTCAGGTGAAGCTCGGCTTCCGCAACGAGCTCGAGCTGATGGACGACGCCGGTGCGCGCAAAAAGCGGTATGACGAGCTGGTCGAAGCGGCGTATCAGCGCGGCAAATCGTTGGTGGCAGGGACATCGTTCGCGGTCGACGACGTGATCGATCCTGTCGACTCGCGGCGATGGGTGGTCGGTGCGCTCGACGCCGCACCGAAGCCGCCGAGGCGCGAGGGCAAGAAGCGACGCAACATCGACACGTGGTAACGGCGAGCGCGCCCGACTGATCAGTCGGCTGGTCTCCTGCTGTCGATCTGGCGCGGTCTCGTTCGACGTGTCTGTGAGAGCGGAAATTCACTGCCCAATCAGAAGGAGACCGAGCCATGTCGACCAATACCGTGCGTTTGCACCGCGTGCTTGCCACCACACCGGAGAAGGTCTATCGCGCGTTCATCGATGCCGATGCCAAGGCCAGATGGCTGCCACCCAACGGGTTCACCGGCAAAGTGCACCACAACGACCCGCGCGTCGGGGGCAAGTACCGGATGTCGTTCACGAACTTCACGACCGGCAACAGCCACGCGTTCGGCGGCGAGTATCGAGAGCTCGTCCCGAACGAGCGCCTGCGTTACACCGATGTCTTCGAAGACCCGAACCTGCCGGGCGAGATGAACGTCACCGTGACGCTGAAGCGCGTCGCGATGGGCACGGAACTCACCATCGTGCAGGAGGGTCTGCCGGAAGCCATTCCGTTAGATGCCTGTTATCTCGGCTGGCAGGAATCGCTGCGGTATCTCGCGAAGCTGGTGGAGCCGGAGATTCCTGACTGAAGGCAACATCGGGTTCGGCTCAGTTCGGCTCGTACTCGTCGTGCCGCCGCCACCACGTGTAGGGCTTCGTCTGCGGGCGTCCCGGAGGCGTGTCTTCCCATTCCTCCTGTCGGCCGAGCGGTGTGAGATCGAGCAGGCTCCACACCGGCCCGAGCGTCTCGACGCCCCGCCCCGAGGTGAAGTACGTGCGGTAGACGTTGCGATCGTCATCGCGAACGAAGACGCTCAAGCCGAAATCCTCTCCCTCATCGGTGGTGCGGCCGAAATCGCGGTTGAACGCACTGCCGGCGGAGGAGTACCACGGAATCGGCCAACCCATCCGCGCGCGGTACGCCTCGATCTTCTCGATCGGCGCGATCGAGACCAGCACCAGTGACGTGTCGCGTGCGTGCAAGTGGGCGAGCTCGCCGAACTGATCGACCATCATCGAGCAGCCATCACAGCCCGCATCCGGCCAACCATCGACGCCCGGCGCGAACATGAAGTGATAGAGGATGAGCTGCCGCCGCCCGCCGAAGAGATCGAGCAGACTCGCCTTGCCGCGTGGACCTTCGAACTCGTAGTGCTCGTCGATCCTGACCATCGGCTGGCGGCGCCGCTCCGCGGCGAGCGCGTCACGTTCGTGCGTGGCGGCTTTTTCCTTCGCAAGCAGCGCTTCGTGCGCCGCGCGCCACTCCGCCTGGGACACGATCTTCGGAAGATGGATCATCGTTGCTCCTCCTTGTATTCCCGGACCCCAGGTAGATGGATCCGGCCTATAGGGATCCGGCAGGCGTTCCGTTGCGCGCTCTTCCCCGTACCGGCGCATCACGCAATACTTCACCCATCCGACGGCCGCCGCCATCAATCACGCTTCGAGAGCACCACCATGTCCATGTCCGTTCGAATCGACCCCGCCACCGGTCTGAAAACCTTCGCCACGCGCGCCGCCAAAGCCACCGAGCGAATTGCCGGAAAAGGCTATTCGATCGTCACCGACGAATCGCTGAAGACGTTGCCGGAGCTACCACCAGGGGCCACGTTCAACGCTGCAGAGCAGGCGAAATACCGTGAATTCAAAGAGGCGCGCGCCGGCGCCGCGGACTACATGGCGATGGAGGGTGAGTTCGCGAAATATCTCGACGACGTGTACTCGGCTGACCCGATTCCGCGCGAAGCGCTCACCGACGAGTGCGAAATTCTGGTGGTCGGCGCCGGCTTCGCCGGATTGCTCTTGTGGCACAAGCTGCACGATGCGGGTTTCAACGACGTGCGCTTCTGCGAAAAAGGCGGCGACGTCGGCGGCACGTGGTACTGGAACCGCTATCCCGGCATCGCATGCGACGTCGAGGCATACAGCTATCTGCCACTGCTCGAAGAGATGGGCTACGTGCCGACGATGAAGTTCGCGTCGGGATTCGAGATTCTCGAGTACTGCCAGAAGATGGCCGACAAGTTCGGCTTCTACGATCACTGCCTGTTCCACACCACCGTCGAAGCCACGACGTGGGACGAGGCAACCGGGCGCTGGACGGTAACGACAAACCGCGGCGACAGGATGCGCGCGCGCTTCGTGATTCTCGCCAACGGCATTCTGACCACGCCGAAGCTGGCGCGCATCGAAGGCATGGAGACGTACAAGGGCGTCGCGTTCCACACATCGCGCTGGAACTACAACGTCGATCTGAAAGGCAAGCGCGTCGGCATCATCGGCACCGGCGCCACGGCGGTGCAGGCGATTCCGGAACTCGCCAAGATCGTGAAGGAACTCTACGTGTTCCAGCGCACGCCCTCGTCCATCGACATTCGCGATCAACGCGCCACCACCGAGGAAGAGATCCGCGCGTGGGCTAACGAGCCAGGTTGGGCGCGGGCGCGTCGCGCGAGATTCGCGAAGATCTCCGCTGGCCGCACCGCGATTCAGGCGAACGACGACTATCTCGCAGGCCGCGTGCCCGACTTCAAAGAGCGCAAACAGTACGACCGCGTGCTCAGCCCCGAGGAACTGCTCGAGAAACAGCTCGACGCGAACTTCAGAATCATGGAGCAGATCCGCGCAAGAGTGGACGCGATCGTAAAAGATCCGAAGACTGCAGCGGCGCTGAAGCCGTATTACCCGTACGGCTGCAAGCGCCCGACGTTCCACGACGAATACCTGCCGTGCTTCAACCTGCCGCACGTCCATCTCGTCGACACCGCACCGCACGGCGTGAGCCGCATCAACGAGAAGGGCGTGGTGCACGACGGCATCGAATATCCGCTCGACGTGCTGATCTACGCGACCGGCTTCCAGTGGATGGCGACGTCGACGTTCAACATGATCACCGGCCGTGACGGCCGCACGTTGAAACAGAAGTGGGAGACCGAAGGCACGAAGACGTTTCTCGGGCTGCACAGCCAGGGTTTTCCGAACCTGTTCATCGTCTCCGGTCCACAGGGCGGCGGCGGCAGCTTCAACTTCACCGATGCCATCGACGCCCACGGCGACTACGTGGTGTGGATGCTGCAGACCATGCGCGATACCGGTGCGCGCGTCGTCGACGTCAAAACGGAGCCGGAACTCGAGTACGCGGAACACTGCCGCAAGATGGACATTGCGACGGCGCCGCTTCGCGACTGCATCACCTACTACAACGGTGAAGGCACCGCCGAACCCGGCAGCCTCGCTTACTACGGCGGCAATCGCTGGCACAAGTACCGCGTCGAGGCGCAAACGACACTCGCGCCGTTCGTCTTCGAAGGAGCGTCCCGATGACGACCGGCGCGGCAAGCCGGAACTTCGAGATCTCGCTTGCCGCGTGGTCGATGCACAAACAGTTCTTCGCGAAACAGATCGATCAGATGGGCATGCTCGACCTCACGCACGAACTCGGCATCGGTGCGCTGGAGTTGGTCAACACGTTCTTCCCGTCGCCGCAGTACGCTTACCTCAAGCAGTTTCGAAAACACGCCGACGAACTGGGTGTGACGATCCCACTGCTGATGTGCGACGGCGAGGGCAGCATGGCGGCGCCCGACAAGGCGAGCCGACTGCAGGCAGTGAAGAACCACCACAAGTGGGTCGACATTGCGGCCGTGCTCGGCTGTCGGAGCATTCGCTGCAACACCGGCGCGCGCGACGGTGACGCTGACGCGCTCGATCGCTGTGCCGAGAGCTTTCCGTTGCTGGTCGAGTACGCCGACGCCGCCGGCATCAACATTCTCATCGAGAACCATTGGGGGCCATCGTCCGATCCTGCATGGCTGATGGCATTGATGGATCGCATTCCGCACCGGCGTTTCGGAACGCTTCCGGACTTCGGCAACTTCCCCGCCACGGTCGACATTTACGACGCCGTGCAGCGCATGATGCCTCGTGCGCTCGCGGTCAGCGCGAAGTGCATGGATTTCGACGGCGCCGGCAACGAGACGAAGATCGACTATCCGCGGATGCTCGACATCGTCGGCGCTGCGGGCTACCGCGGCTACGTCGGGATCGAGTTCGAAGGCGAGCGGTTGTCGGAGCGCGACGGCATCCTCGCGTGCAAGGCGCTGCTGGAACGGCTTCGATAGCCGACCGGGGCGTCGCGCTGGGTCAGGTGCCCACTGCCATGCGCGCGATCGTCTCGATGCAGATCGCCGACACGGCCGAACCATAGTCGAGATCGATGTTCGCGAGCGTGTCTTTCGTGTCGTGATAGCCGCTGCGATCGATGTCGTAGTTCTCCATGATCAACACGCATGGCGCGCCGATGTCGGAGAAGATCTGCACGTCGGTGTTGAACAGCGAGCTCTGCGGGTTGTCGGTGGTGCGCACCTGCCCGTCGAGTAGCGGATGCAGCGCGACATCGGGCATCGCGCGGGCATCCGCGCTGCGAACGCCGCGAGCCCGTCCGGCGCGCGGGGCCTGACAGTTCCATCGAGCGGCGCCGGCGTTCCAGATCATGGTTGCAATGTGCGCCTGGTAAGCGAGCCGCAGCGACGCAGCGCTGCGTCCGGGTGAGATCTGGAAGATGTCGCGCGCGCTGTCCCGGTTGTGCGCGATCATGTCCATCACCAGCACGCCGCTGAGTTCCACTTTGGACAGGTCGACCCAATCCTCGCCGACGCGCACCTTCAAAGTGCGCTCGATGAGCGACTGACAGAATGCCCGCGCGCCCATGCAATCGGACGGGAACTCTTCGCCCGTGAGGTGGATCAGCCAGACGTCGCGTTCGAGCTTCCCCTCCTTCGCGAGGCGGAGGTAGATCGGGGCCGCGAGCAGCAGCGTCGCAGTGGCCGATGCATTGTCGTCGGCGCCTTGCGCCGAAATGCGCGCGCCGCTGCCGCCGCGCGACGTCTCGTAAACGTCTTCCATGTACGCGGTGTCGTAGTGGTCGCCCATCACCACCGCCTGCGAACGGTTCCTGCCGGGAATCACCATCAGGATGTTGCGCTCGTACTCGCGACCGTCCCGATTCGCGACCCAGCCGCCGAACTGCTCGTACTCGAAGTCGGTGTCCCATTTGAACGGCAGCTCGCCGACG
>DATJGR010000275.1:0-3978 GCA_035494855.1 Pseudomonadales bacterium
CGCGCCATTCCTTCAGCAACGCGTTGAACGCGTTGATGCCCGGTGCGTACGGCGAGTTCTGCATGTTGCCGCCGCTGCCTTTGCCTTCGCGGTTGTAGTAGCCCGGCGTGCATTGCTCGAGGAACGCGGCCGCGCCGAAGCCGGCGAGTGCGACGATCTGCTTCACCCACGCATCCTCGGCTTCCGCGGTCGCTTCGACGACTTGCTTGCCGCGCTTCTTGACGGTGTCGACGATGTAGGCCACGTGCACCGCCTGGTCGTCGAACATCGCCGTCATGTTCGGCGACAGGCCGTTCTGGTTGATGCCGATCGTGAACCAGTTCGGAAAGCCGTGACTCGTGAGGCCGTGCAGCGTCCGGTATCCGTCTTTCCAATGGTCGTACAACGACTGACCATTGCGTCCGATCGTGTCGAAGTCGACGCGGCGGTGCGCCGACGTGGTGATCTCGAAGCCGGTCGCATAGATGATGCAGTCCACTTCGTACTCGACGCCGTTCGCCACCACCCCGCGCTCGGTGATCCGCTCCACGCCCTTTGCATCGGACACGTCGATCAACTGCACGTTCGGGCGGTTGAAGGTCGCGAGATATTCGTCGTTGAACGTCGGCCGCTTGCAGAACTGCCGGTACCACGGCTTCAACGCTTCTGCGGCATCGGTCTTCGAAACGGTGCCGTCGACGCGCCCTCGGATCTCGTTCATCTTCTGGAAGTCGGCGATCTCGGCGCGCAGCATGATCTCTTCCATGTCGAGATCGCCCGAACCCTTGCCGCGATTCATCAACGAAATACCGATGCGCCGCGCGATGTCGGTCCAGCCGTCGGCAACCAGATCCTCGGTGAAATTCTGCCCGGTCAGCACCGCAGCGAAGTTTTCGCGGCGCGCGCGCTGCCAGCCGGGACCCTGCTGGCGATACCACTCCTCATCGGTCGGCTTGTTGCCGCGCAGATCCACCGACGACGGCGTGCGCTGGAACACGTACAGCTTCTTCGCGTACTCCCCGACGAACGGTACGCATTGAATCGCCGTCGCACCAGTGCCGATGACCGCGACGCGCTTGTCGGCGAGCTTCGTCAGCCCGCCGTGGTGGTCGCCGCCCGTGTAGTCGTAATCCCAGCGCGACGTATGGAACGTGTGGCCTTTGAAATCGGCGATGCCGGGAATGCCCGGCAGCTTCGGACGGTTCGCGGGACCCGTCGCCTGAATGACGAATTGCGCGTGGATGCGGTCGTTGCGATTCGTCGACACCTGCCAGCACTGCGACTCGTCGAGCCACTTCACCTCGGTGACGCGCGTCTGGAAGATCGCGTTGTCGTACAGGCCGAAGTAGTCGCCGACACGCTGCGTGTGCTCGAAGATCTCCGGGGCGAACGAGTATTTCTCTTTCGGCATGTACCCAGTTTCTTCGAGCAGCGGCAGGTAGCAGTACGACTCGATGTCGCATTGCGCGCCGGGATAACGGTTCCAGTACCACGTGCCGCCGAAGTCGCCGCCGGCTTCGATGATGCGGAAATTCGTCACGCCGCGTTCCTTCAGCCGCGCACCCGCCATCAGACCACTGAAGCCGGCGCCGATTACGGCCACGTCGATGTCGAGATCGAGCGGCGCGCGCTCCACCGGTTCGACGTACGGATCGTCCTCGGCGTAGTGCGCGAACTGCGCAGCCGCTTCGATGTACTGGTCTTCACCGTCGTCGCGCACCCGCTTGTCGCGCTCCTGGCGGTATTTTTCGCGCAGCGCCTGCGGGTCGAAATCGAGGTCCGGAAAGAGATTGTGCAGCCGTGCGCGTTCGTTGCTCATCGTCTGAAACTGCCCTACTGGTTGATCGCATTGTCGACCTCGGATGATCGCCCACGCGCCCGCGCGGGTTCAAGTCGACGGGTGTCCGAACCGGCTCGCAGCGGGTGATAATCCCACCTCCGTTGCGCATGAACATGCGCGCGTCACCAACAAGAGGGAGAGATCCGTGTTCAGCCACGTCATGGTCGGCGTCAACAATCTCGAGAAATCCAGGAAGTTCTACGACGCCGTCTTCGGCGCGATTGGCATCGGCCCCGGCGTAGCCAACAAAGAGCGTTATTTCTACATGAGCCCGGCCGGTGTGTTCGCCATCACCAAGCCGATCAACGGCAAGCCGGCTACGTCCGCGAACGGTGGCACGATCGGATTCACCATGACGTCGGCTGAGCAAGCCAACGCCTGGCACGCCGCGGGCGTCGCGAACGGCGGCGTCACGTGCGAAGACCCGCCGGGCCTGCGTAGCGACGGCATGTATCTCGCGTACCTGCGCGATCCGGACGGCAACAAGCTGTGCGCCTTCGCCCGCGCGGGGTAACGCAACCACCGACCCTGGACGAACGCATGCGCGCGTATCGGCATGCGACGTGGCCGGAGCGCGAGGCGATGCACGACGCAATCGCGGCCTGCAAGGCCGACGCGATCGCAGCGCGCATCGATCTCGGGCGGCGATATCTCGACGCGCACGCCGGCGCCGACACGCTTCGCGCGATCGACGTGCCGTTCGAGCGCGCCGTTGCAACGCTGGATCTCGTCGACGCGACGCGCTCCGCGCGCGAAGAAGCAATTGCCGTAACGAAAGATCGCGCGTCGCAGCACGACAGCGGCAGCCTGCACTACCCCGCGCTCGCGCACGATTTCGCGGCGGACTCCGCCGCGATCCGCTTCGCGACGTCGCCGCTGGTGCTGGTGCCGATCATCCGTTACTGCGGCATGTTGCCCGTGCTGTTCAATTTCTTCGTCACGCGCGCGTACCAGGACGCCATCAAGGAACAGTCGGCGCACCACTTCCACCTGGATCCGGAAGACACCATCTCGTTCAAGGTGTTCGTCCAACTGACCGACGTCGATGATGACTGCGGACCGTTTCACGCGCTGCCGGCGAAACTCACGCGCGACGTGCTCGAAGCAGTCGGCTACAGCGGCATTACGTTCCTGACTGACGAACGCATCGAGGCGCTGGTCGGGTGGGATTCCGTCGTGAAACTGACCGGACCCGCCGGCACCGTCGGCCTCGTCGACACGACGCGTTGCCTGCACTTCGGCGGGCGGCCGCGCAAACCCGGCAAGCCGGTGCGCGACCAGCTCGTGTTCCAGTACCTGTTGCCGACGAGCCTGTTGTTCCCGGTCGACGGCGTCGCAAAGCACCCGCGGTTTCTACCGCAGTTCGACGCCACTGGCGACGCGCATTGGGACGCATTGATCGGAGCACGCTTCACGTAGGCGGGATCGCAGTGCGCGCGTACGGTGCCTTCGCGTGCGATCGGCGAACCGAAATACGCTACGCTGCCGCACCGGCCGCGCACGCATGAACTCGAGGAGCATTCGATGACTTCCAGAACGATCTACCTGGCCACGGCCCTGTTCGCGCTCGGCGGCTGCACGTCTGCTTTCGTGTCCACATGGAAGGCGCCGGACGCCCAACCGTTCGAATTGCGGGGCGCAAAGGTAGCCGCCGTGGCGATGATGAGCAGCGAATCGGGGCGGCGCGCCGCGGAATTGGCGCTTGCGAACGAAATCACCACCTACGGCGCGCAAGGCGTACCGATGTATCAGATCTTTCCCGACGCGGAACCGAAGAGCGAACCCGAAGCCAGAAAGGCACTCGAACGCGCCGGCATGACCGGCGTCGTCGTGATGCGCCCCGTCAGCGTCGACAAGGAGATCGTCTCGACGCCGGGCACATACCCGGGGGGCCCGTACGGCACCTACTGGGGTGGCTACTACGGCTATGGGTGGGGCTCCCCCTGGGGAATGGGCGTTGCGACCGGCGGCGATATCCGCACGAACACGATCGTCACGATCGAGACGCTCATCTATTCCTTCAGGCAGAACAAACTGGTGTGGAGCGCGCAGAGCCGGACGACCAACCCGCGCAACGTCGACAAGGTGGTGCACACCCTCGCAAACGACGTAGCGAAGGAACTGCAGAAGCAAGGGCTGATCGGTCACTAGTCGCGCGA
>DATJGR010000276.1:0-7628 GCA_035494855.1 Pseudomonadales bacterium
GGGGTTTCTTCCTCACGTGGTCGCGTAGGCGTGCGGTCGTCGGGCAACATGTCACCCGGAAACGGACGGGATGAGGAGGGACACGTGACTGCGGGCGGTTTTTCGTTGAAACGGCTGGCGCGATTGCGAGCGCTGCTCGAGCGTCACGTCGCGGCAGGATTCGTCCCGGGCATAGTGGCCGCCGTTGCACGACACGGCCACGTGCATATCGAAGCAACGGGCAACCTCGCGTTCGAGGGCGCAGGTTCGAGCACGCCGATGGCGGCCGACACGATCTGTCGCATGGGCTCGATGACCAAGCCGATCGTCGCCGCGTGTGCGATGACGCTGGTCGAGGATTGCACGCTTCGCCTCGACGACCCGGTCGACGACCTTCTTCCCGAACTGGCAGATATGAAGGTGCTCGCCGATCCCGACGGGCCATTGACCGAAACCGTCGCGGCGAACCGCTCCATCACGCTGCGGGATCTGCTGGTCTACACCCTCGGCACCGGCATGGTTCCTGCCCCTCCGGGGACGGTCCCGATCGCGGACGCGCTGGATGCACTCGGCCAACCGACGCAGGACGAGTGGATGCGCCGGCTGGGCGCGCTTCCGCTCGTGCACCAGCCGGGCGAACGCTGGATGTACGACACCGCGGCCAACGTGACGGGTGTGCTGATCGCGAGGGCCACGGGCATGTCCTTCGGAGATGCCCTGCGCGAGCGCATCTGCGAGCCGCTCGGGATGAAGGACACCGGCTTCAGCATGGACGTGGGGCGCATCGGCCGGTTGGCGACCGCCTACGAGCAGAACGATGCGCCGTCCGGTGAGCCGGTGATCGAGGACGCGCCCGACGGGCGGTGGAGCCGGCCGACCGTCTTCGAAAGAGGTGGCGGCGGGCTCGCGTCGACGGCCGACGACTACCTCGCGTTCGCGTCCGCGCTGCTCGCCGGCGGTATCCACCGCGGCGCGCGAGTGCTCTCCCGGCCCTCTGTGTCGCTGATGACGAGCGACCACCTGACGCCGGAGCAGAAGGCGGTCTCCGGGTTCTGGCCGGGTTACTTCGACGCCATGGGTTGGGGTTTCGGGATGTCAGTCCGCAACCGCTGCACGCACCTTGGGCCGTCGGTCGGAAGCTACGGATGGCCCGGTTTCTATGGCACCGCGTGGTACAACGACCCCGCCGAGGACCTGACCACGATCTTCATCATGCAGCGGGCGCACGCGGGTGATCAGCGGCTGCCGATGTGGAACGACTTCTGGGCGACCGTCTACCAGGCGATCGACGATTGAGCGGGGGTACGAATGCGCGGCGCGCGAAATGTCGTGTGTGCGACGAGCGGAACCGTCGCGCGAGCCGTCACTGACCCGCCCGTGCTTGTCGCCACGAGCCGTGAAATCCCATCGGCACGCGATGGTCGAGGTCGGCGCGGGCGATGGGACCACCCGAAACGTGCTGTGCATCGAGCACCACGAGGTGACTGGCATTGCGTGTTTCGTCGAACACCGTCGCCAGCAGGTAGCCTTCGCCTTCACCGGCTGACTGCGCCTTCGCGACGAACACCGGTTCGGAGACGGCGCAGCGATCACCGAAGTGGAAGGTCTGCAATTCGAGCGTGTCGTGGTCGAACCGCCCGATCGCGCGATGGAACATGTCATCGGTGCCAGGTCCGCCGATGCACGCGACGTATCCGTAGCGATAGGCAAGCCCGGCGCGACGTTCGTCGATACGCGGATACTCGCAAACGACTTCGCTGAGGCGCTGCATACCGAACTCCTCACCCTCGGACCGGTCGATCGTCCAGCGCGTCAGATACTGGCGCAACGACGAAGGGTCCGGCATGGGGCCGTGCGCTGGCGGAAATGCCGGCGCTTCCTGCTGACAGACGTCGATGAAGATCCGCTCGCCTTTGCTGAACGCGTTCATCGAGTGCCACGCCATGCATGCGTCGCCGGTGTACCAGCGCGTGTCTTCTGCGCGGCCGTCGCGCGCCAGCACGCCAACGTGCGTGCCGAGGTACGGCTCCCAGGCGATCGGCGGCCCGCCCGCGCGGGCGCGCTCGATCGACAACGTGACCGGGCACACTGCGAAGATCACGTAATCGTGCGTGATCGCGAAATCGTGCACGAGCGCCGGAAACGGACCCTGCACCGACTGATGCCGCACGATGCGTCCGTGCGCATCGGCAACGTAGAACGAAATCTCGCCGGTGAACGCGCGCGACGGGAAGTTCGCGAAGAACAGCATTTCGCCGGTGAGCGGATCGATCTTCGGATGCGCCGTCATGTTACCGGGCAACTGATGGTCGAAGTTCCACGGTCCGATGGTGTCGAGCGACACGGGATCGATCTCGATCGGACCGTGGCCTTCTTCGAGCGCCAACAGCCTGCCGGCGTGCCAGACGATGTGGGTATTCGCGACGCCGTCGCTGCGAACGTCGGCAACTTCCGGATCGACGTCGCGCGGATCGCCGGACGTTCCGAACAGCGCGCGACCAGCGCTGCGTTCGAGCGTCCACTGGCGCGTGCGCACCCAGCGGTTGCGATAGGCGACTCGGCCGTCGGCAATGTGGAACGCGTGGATCATCCCGTCGGCCTGCAGCGGGTTGTAACGGCCCCGCGGCGCGAACTGCGGATTCGGACCGATCCGGTACAGCGTGCCGATGAGTTCGGACGGAATCTCCCCGTGCACGAACAGGTCGGCGTTGTCGCATTCCATGCGGATCGGCTCGAAGCCGCCCTGCAGCAGCGGATTGTCGGTTGGAAACGGACGTGCCATCGCGGTGTGCCTCGGGTGACCCAACCCGGATGCTACGAGCGAAAAATCCGAAAAAGCAGTCTTGTATCGAATCCCGGGTTCAGCCGGACGCACGGTATGCTGCGCGGGACACGCGAAAATAAGCGGTGTGGAGGGGCCGCCGCAGCGCATTGCGGTACCGGTATGGAGGCCAGAACATGAATCTGCTGAAGCGCCTTGGCATTTCGATCCCGATCATTCAGGCACCGATGGCCGGCGTGCAGGGCAGCGCGCTCGCGATCGCCGTCAGCAACGCCGGTGGTCTCGGCTCGTTGCCGACGGCGATGTTCGGCACGGACGCCTTGCGCGCGGAGCTGAAGTCGCTCCGGGCCGGCACCAACCGGCCGTTCAACGTGAACTGCTTCTGTCACACACCGCCCGCGGTCGATGCTGCGCGCGAAGCCGCGTGGCGCAACAGCTTGGCCGGCTACTATCGCGAATTCTCCATCGATCCCAACAGTATTCCTGAGGGAGGCGGGCGGCGACCGTTCGATGCGGCCATGGCGGATCTGCTGAGCGAGTTCGCGCCGCCGGTGGTCAGCTTTCACTTCGGTCTCCCGTCGGCGGATCTGGTCGATCGCGTGAAGGCGTGGGGCGCCACGGTACTGTCGTCGGCGACCACGGTGGACGAGGCGTGCTGGCTCGAGGATCACGGTGCCGACGTGATCATCGCGCAAGGCGTGGAAGCCGGGGGGCACCGCGGTATGTTCCTGACCACCGACGTCACGACGCAGGTCGGCACTTTCGCGCTGCTGCCGCAGATCATTCGCGCGGTTAAGGTGCCGGTGGTCGCGGCGGGCGGCATCGCGGATGCCCGAGGCGTTGCAGCGGTGATGACGCTGGGCGCCGCGGCGGCGCAGCTCGGCAGCGCCTATCTGCTTTGCCCGGAGGCGACGACGAGCGCGTTGCACCGCGCCGCGCTGAAGAGCGAGGCCGCGCGACACACCGCGGTGACGAACGTGTTCACCGGCCGACCGGCCCGCGGCATCGTCAATCGCATCGTGCGCGAACAAGGTCCGATGTCGGCATCCGTTCCGGCGTTTCCGCTCGGGGGCGCCGCGTTGGCGCCGATCCGCGCGAAGGCGGAGGCGCAAGGCAACGGCGATTTCTCGCCGTTGTGGTGCGGGCAGAACCCGACCGGCTTCCGCGAGATTCCGGCCGCGGAACTCACCCGCGAGCTGGCCCGCGAATTGCCGGCCGGCTTCGATGCCGCATAGCGTCACGCTGATCACGACGATCGCGGCCGCCCTCGGGCTCGCGCTGATTCTCGGCCTGATCGCGGTGCGGCTGCGCCTGCCTGCGCTGGTCGGCTATCTGATTGCCGGAGTGCTCATCGGACCCGCGACACCCGGCTTCGTCGCAGATGTCGGACTGTCGCAGCAGCTCGCCGAAATCGGCGTGATGCTGCTGATGTTCGGAGTCGGTCTGCACTTTTCGTTCAAAGATCTGCTGGACGTGCGGCGGATCGCGCTGCCGGGCGCCATCGCGCAGATCGTCGTCGCGACGGCGCTTGGTGCGCTGACGGCCACATGGTGGGGCTGGAGTCCGGGGGCCAGTGTGGTGTTCGGCCTCGCGCTGTCCGTTGCGAGCACGGTGGTGCTGCTGCGCGCGCTCGAAAGCCGCGGCCAGCTCGAAACGATCAACGGTCACATCGCCGTGGGATGGCTGGTGGTGGAAGACCTCGTAATGGTCCTCGTGCTGGTCTTGCTGCCGGCGCTATCCGGTTGGCTCGGCGGTGCGGGTTCGGAAGAAGCGTCGAGCAGCCGCGAACTGGCCGCCGCCTTCGCGATCACGTTGGGGAAGGTCGGGTTGTTCGTCGCGTTCATGCTGCTGGTCGGGCGCCGCGTGTTTCCGTGGATGCTCTGGCAGGTGGCGCGCACCGGTTCGCGCGAACTGTTCACGCTGTGCGTGATCGCAGCGGCGGTCGGCATCGCTTATGGTTCTGCCGAGATTTTTGGCGTGTCGTTTGCGCTCGGCGCGTTCTTCGCGGGGATGGTGCTTCGTGAGTCGTCGCTGAGCCGTCGTGCGGCGGACGAATCGTTGCCGCTGCGCGATGCGTTCTCGGTGCTGTTCTTCGTCTCGGTCGGCATGTTGTTCGATCCGGCGATGCTGTTGCGCGAGCCGGTGCACGTTCTGGTGGTCGTCGCGATCATCATGCTCGGCAAAACGCTGGCGGCTTTTCTGCTCGTGCTCGCGTTCCGTTACCCGCTGAATACGGCGCTTACGGTTTCGGCGAGTCTCGCGCAGATCGGCGAGTTCTCGTTCATCCTCGCGGGTCTCGGCGTGTCGCTGCAGCTGTTGCCGGTGGAAGGTCAGAGCCTCATCCTCGCCGGCGCGCTGATTTCGATCGCGTTGAATCCGCTGATGTTCAACGCCGTCGAACCGGTGCAGCGCTGGATCAGGGCGCGTTCGGAGGTTGCCCGCGCGATGGAGCGACGCGATGATCCGCTGGCCGAGCTGCCGATGACCGTGAATCAGAAGCTGCTGACGAACCACGTGGTGATCGTCGGCTATGGGCGGGTCGGGCAGCGGATCGCGGAAGCGTTGACCGAGCACCGCATCTCGATCGTCGTGGCCGAGCAGAATCGCGAACTCGTCGGGGATCTGCGGCGGCGGAACATTCCGGCGGTTTCCGGCGACGCGACCACGCCGGAAGTGCTGATTCAGGCGCACGTGGCGCGCGCGCAGATGCTGGTGATCGCGATTCCGGATACGTTCGCCGCACGCAAGCTGATCGAAATCGCGCGCACGTTGAAACCGGGGATCAAGACGGTGGTGCGCACGCACAGCGACGAAGAAGCGGGTCTGCTGCGCAAGGACAACGCCGGTGAAGTGTTCATCGGCGAACACGAATTGGCGCAAGCGATGACGCGCCACGTGATCGAACAGGTGAGGGCCGGCGCGTTCCGCGACGCGACCGGCTGACGAACGCAAAGCGGGAGGCTCCGCGTGATACCGACGGAAGACGCGCTCGAAAAAGCGACGATCGCAAAAGTGACGTGGCGGTTGATTCCGTTCCTGCTCCTGCTCTACATCGTTGCGTGGCTCGATCGCGTGAACGTCGGCTTCGCCGCGCTGCAGATGAACCAGGATCTCGGATTCAGCGCCAGCGTTTACGGCTTCGGCGCCGGCGTGTTCTTCATCGGCTACGCGCTGTGCGAAGTTCCCAGCAATCTGATCCTGGCGCGGGTCGGCGCGCGACGTTGGATCGCGCGCATCATGGTCACGTGGGGTGTGCTCGCGGTGGCGATGATGTTCGTGCGCAGCGCGACGAGCTTCTACGTGCTGCGATTCCTGCTCGGGGTTGCCGAGGCGGGTTTCCTGCCGGGCATCATCTATTACCTCTCGAACTGGTATCCGGCGGAACAGCGCGCGCGTGCCGTATCGATGTTCATGATCGGTATTCCGCTCGCGATCGTCGTCGGTGGCCCGGTGGCGGGGCTGCTGCTCGGCATGAACGGCTTGCTGGGGCTCACGGGCTGGCAGTGGCTGTTCCTGCTCGAAGGCGCGCCGGCGATCGTGCTGGGTGTGGTGGTGTGGGCGTATCTGCCTGACGGCCCTGCGCAGGCGCACTGGTTGGCGCCTGATCAGCGCGCGTGGTTGAGCGGACGCATCGAGGCAGAGCAGAAGGCGGCGCTCGCGCGCCACGGAGTGGGTCTGCGGCAGGCGCTGTTGCACCCGACGGTGTGGCTGCTCGCGATGATCATGTTCGCGTGTCAGTGCGGCAGCTATGGCCTCACGCTGTGGGTGCCGCAGATCATCAAGGGTCTGTCGGGGTTCAGCGATCTCGAAGTCGGTGTGATCTCCGCGATTCCGTACATTGGCGCCGCGATCGGCATGGTGGTGATCGGCATCAATTCCGATCGAACGGGCGAGCGGATTCTGCACATCGCGGTGCCGGCATTCGTCGCGGCGGTTGGTTTCACGTTGAGCGCCTTCATGGTGTCGCCGGTGCCGGGGATGATCGCGTTGACCATCGCGGCCATCGGCGACCTCGGCAGCCGGGGTCCGTTCTGGTCGCTGCCGGGGCGCTTCCTGACGAGCAGTGCATCCGCGGGCGGCATCGCGCTGATCAACACCATCGGTGCACTCGGCGGATTTGTCGGTCCCTATGCGGTGGGGGTCGTGAAGGATGCGACCGGCAGCTTCACTGGCGGGCTGTTGCTGCTCGCCGCGTTGTTGTTCGTCAGCGCCATCGCGACGTTGCGCATGCGCACCGCGCCGGCGCTCGCCGAACTTCCGGTGCGCGCGGAACCCGCGGTTTCTTAGGGGGATGGTCGTGAAGCATCCGATACACGCGTCGGAACTCACGTTCGAAACCTGGTATGCCGGCACCGACCGCGAGATTCGCGGGCAAGCCCTTGGCGATTTCGAAGGTGTGTCCAAGGTCGGTGTGGGACTTCTCGAGCTGCCGCCGGGGTCGAATACCAAACCGGCACACTGGCACACCAAAGAGGAAGAGCACCTCTACGTACTGAGCGGACGCGCGACGCTGCATCTGGGTGCGCGGCAGTTCGAGTTGCGGGCCGGTAGCTTCGTCTGTTTTCCCGCCGGGCAGGCCGAGGCGCACTACATCGACAACACCGGTACCGAAGCGTGTACGTACCTCATCGTCGGCGAGCGGATCGGCGACGATGAAGTCGTGTACCCATCCGGCAGCTGACGAATCAACCGAGGGGAGGCGATGTCGATCACGGGCACAACGACCATACTCGGGCTGATTGCCGACCCGGTGGCCCGGGCCCGCAGCCCGGCGATGGCGAACGCGCTGCTCGAACGTTGGGGTCTAGACGGCGCGTGGATACTGGTGCCGATGCACGTCGCCGCGAACGGTCTCGTCGATTGCGTT
>DATJGR010000277.1:0-2695 GCA_035494855.1 Pseudomonadales bacterium
TTCCCGCGCGCGCGAAGACCTGCGCACGCAGCGCGCGCACGTCCCTGATAATGGCGTGCGCGGGCAGCGGAATCGCCGCACGGAAGCATCCGTCCCGAACGATGCGGAAATCGCTGCGATCGCGGTCCGAAGAAATCCACTGCGTGCCGACTCGTAACGCGAACGCCAGCCCCTTCTCGGCGAGCGTGCCGCAGCCTTCCACGAACACGAATCGGCGAGGGTCGGGGATCGTCCCACGGCCTGCCGGCGGGTCGGCGGCAATCTTGCCTTCGCGTTTCAGCTCCTGGGCCATCACTTCGTACAGCCATGGGTAGGTGTCCATCACCGCTTCGCGCGACACGTCGCGAAGCGGGAAAGCGATCGCCGCAGGAGCGTAGCGCACGCGCGTCGTGCCCTGTGGCAGCACCATGTTGTTGCTCGTGCTCACCCACAACAGGGGATGCCGGCCTTCGCGGCGGCCGCTGAACGGAAGGATCTCGTGCCCGGGCCCTTGGATGTCGTCGTCGAGGATCTCGCCCTTTGCATTCAGTTCCACGCTGTAGAGGTACTCGATGTCTGTCGTACGCCCCCACGTCGCCATCAGGCGATCGGCCGGCGTTCCGCCGTCTTCGTTCGTGAAAATTACCGAATAGCGATAGCGCGTTCCGCGCGCCGAGGGCTCGATCTCGTACCACATGAACACCGGAACATCCGTGTACTTTCCCACTGTGTCCGGCCGTGCGTAAATGATCGGTGCGAGCGAAATGGCCGCGTAGTCGCGCTCGCTTGCAGTAATCAACTGGAACGCGATTGTCTCCACGGTGGCGCGGCTGTGTCTGCGTAACTCGGACGAGGTGAGCTCCGCGTCTTCATCGATGACCAGCGTGTGGCGGCCCGGCTCGACCTGGCCGAGCATGATCCGATAGTCCGCACGTCCTGTTCGAACGATCGGAAGGTGCTGCACGTAGCGGCCGTCGAGGGCGAGCGACGTGACCACGGCTTCGCGGCCGGCGACATCCCACGCGCACGCATTGCACGTGGCCGTGATCGTGGCAATCGCTTCGGCGCGCGTCGCCGTCTCGAACGTCGCCGTTGCGATCTGAGCCTGAGCGGTCCCCGCCACGAGGGTCATGGCGAGGACCAACAGGATCGGCATCAGAAACCGAGGCGAAGCGACAATTGCATCACTCGTGGGTCGCCCGCCAGGTTGGAGATTGTGCCGGCCGTCGCGTTCACGATGTTGCTGTCGGGCAGGCCGAGGTTCGCCCGGTTGAACAGGTTGAACACATCCAGGCGGAGCGTCGTATTGAAGCGTCCGGTGATATCTATCCGGCGCTGCAGGCTCATGTCGAACGACAGCCAGCCCGGTCCGCGAAGAGCGTTGCGGCCGGCGTTGCCGAACACGCCTGATGTGACGCGCGTGTACGCCGCCGGATTGAACCACTGCTCGACAGTTTGCGCACCCTTCGGGTCGCCGGTGAGGTTTGGCAGACCGGTAGCGCCGGCGCCCACGTTATTGTTCCCCTGCGTTACGGTGTACGGCCGCCCGGTACGCGCACTGAGAATGCCGCTGACGAGCCAGCCGCCGAGAACTTGACTCGCGATGCCGTTCTGCAGCATTGGCTTATTCCTGCCGAACGGAAGCTCGGCGATGATGTTTGCCGACAGGCGGTGGCGGACGTCGAAGTCGCTTGGCCCTTCCCACGACTTCAGGTCGCGGCCGTTCTGCGGTCTGCCCGATGATGCGCTGAGGTGTTCGGGGGCCTGGTCCCGAGCCTCGCCGACTGTGTACGATACGCGGTAGCTGTATCCATCGTTGAACCGCTTCTCGAACGACAGGTCCATCCCTTTGTAGTTTCCTTCGCCGGTCATCTCGCGCCATTGGACGTTGCCGAACGCCGGATACGGCAGCGGCCCGTTTGCATCGAGCGTACCCGGCAGCGGCTGGTTGATGTTGCGAAGCACGGCGAGATGCCTGGTGAACGAGCCGACGAAATCGGCGGACGCGACGAAGTTCGCGCCGATCTGCCGCTCGATGCCGCCGCCAAACTGCTGCACCACCGTCCGCGGGTTGTTGCGATCGGAGGCACGCACCATGATGCGCGCGACGTTGATGTTCGCCGGATCGAGAAAGTTTGCCGGGAAGCCATCCTGCAGACGAAGAATGGGCGCAGTGGCGGTGCCGGCCGACTGCACATCGATGTTCGCGAGACCTGGCGGATTCAGCGCGAGCTGGTCCTCGGAGCCGATACGATCGAACTGGTTGTAGAAGATGCCATACCCGCCACGAAGCAGCGAGCGCGCGTCGAGTTTATAAATCACGCCGATGCGCGGTGAGAAGTTGTTCCGATCCGGCCTCACCAGTGCGCGATCTTCGAGGGAGCCGGCCTTGGCGAAGACCAGTGCGCCTGCGACCGGGTCGAAATTCGCCATGTGATTGCTTGCCTCGGTTGCCGGCGGCATGTAGTCGTAGCGGACGCCGAGGTTAAGGGTCAGCGCGTCGGTCGCCTTCCAGTCATCCTGGACATAGAACCCATACGACCGAAGTTGCTGTTCAACCACAAAGACGTTGGTAAGCTGCGCCCTTTGCGCGTAACCGAGCATGAAATCGGCCAACCCGTTGCCGGTGAACTGGCCGTTGAACGTTAGATTGCCGCGTGTCGGCGCCACATCGAAGTATTCGTTGCTCATCGGCGCCATCACGTCGGCGCCGAAT
>DATJGR010000278.1:0-34935 GCA_035494855.1 Pseudomonadales bacterium
CCTAGTCTTCGATAGAAGTCGAGCGCATGCGCGTCGTCACTGTCTGCTGGAACAAAGACGTCACGGATCCCCACCGTGGCCGCACTGGCGCGGAGAGCCGAAACGAGTTCACTCCCGATGCCCCTGCGCTGATGATCGACATGCACCGCGATGTCGTAAATGAATACTTCAGAGGCTTCTGTTCGGGTCATCGGCAAAGTGTGGGCAGTGATTCCCCCCACCACATCAGCGCCCATCAGAGCCGCAAATGCCCAAAAGTCCCTCCCGCTCAAGAGTTGGTCCAAGTAGCGGTCGCTGAGTGGCGCGCTTGCCTCCTCGAAGACCTCAGCCATGAGCTGGAACGTTCGTCTGGCGAGTTCTCGATCGTCGACGGATAGTCTTTTAGTTCTGACGGGGATCATCTCGGATTGTCATCTCCAATGAACATTAAGCACGCCGCCCAACAGCCGGCATCAGCCTGGCTGTGGCGTCGCCTGCACGCAGTGGTTAGGCGGCGGCATGATGTGCACGAAATGCCACCATGAAGGTCGGCTCGATGAACGCTGTGAGTCCGGCCTTCGCTGAAGCCTTGAGCGCCTCTGGTCCATAGACCTCCTCCAAGAATGCTTTCACCGCGCCATCATGAGCGACTTCGTCGGTCCGACCATGCACGATGATGCACACCGCATTGCCTTGGGTATAGGTGGCGCTCACGTGCGGGCGGTGTCGCAGATGCTGAACGCGTATCGACTGTTCGGGGGCACTGAAAAGAAACCGACCGCGATAAAAGAGTCCATCGATCGGCGCAACAACCGGGCGGTTCGCGTTCGAGACGGTAGCGAGGTGCAAGAGAAAGACACCCTGCAACGTGGCGACTATGTCCTCCGACATCATCGCTTGATGGTGCCGAAACACAGACCGGAGGTGGCGCCCGGCCCGCGCCAGGCTGCGATCAAGAATGCTCTGCAATACCTGCAAGTCTTGAATCGATTCGTGCATAAGAGCTCCAACGCCGCCTAACAGTAGCATCAGCCGCGCGCCAGACAGGCGACAAATCTGCGTATGCAAATTCGGTGGCTGGCTGGGGTGGCTGAATGCAGTGGTTAGGCGGCGCTGCCATGCACCCAAAGTGACTCCAGGTCATACGTAGCCCAGCGCAGTTCGAATACGTTGCAGCATTTCGCGTTTGTTTGGGTCCGAAACGACGTCTTCCGACCAACCGATCGGAGATCGTAAGTCGATCCACTGAACAGCAGTGAACCTGAAATCGCTCGCGTAAGCCGATTCCGGTTCGTAACCAGGTTTTGGCATCCCAGATGGCGCTAAACAGAGGTACGTCTTGCGGCGCTTGATCGTGCCCCACGTAATCTGTTCATCCAACAGCAACTCGCCAACCTCGACTCTCAATCCCGTCTCCTCGAGCATCTCGCGTTGGACGCACTGCGCCTCCGTTTCGCCTGGCTCGGGTCGGCCTCCCGGCAATACCCAATAGCTCTGGCCCGTTGAAAGCTGAGCTTGCTGCAGAAGTAGGAGTTGATGATCTCGAACTATCGCGCCCTGGTAACGGGTGTGCTTGTCCACTCAATCACCTTGCCGAATCATGGCCAACGCAGGTTTTCCTTGCCTCCGGTGCACGTAGATACGTTCGAGAAACGTAATAGGTGAGGTAGCAATCCCGTTCACGTAGTCTTTGCGAAGCGCGACCTCAACGAATCCCGGCGGATTGTTTCATGCGTCGTATTCCACGAACTGTGCGCAG
The DNA here is from genome assembly GCA_035494855.1 of Pseudomonadales bacterium. Classification (GTDB taxonomy): domain Bacteria; phylum Pseudomonadota; class Gammaproteobacteria; order Pseudomonadales; family Azotimanducaceae; genus DATJGR01. Next base: position 1,739 of record DATJGR010000278.1, read on the forward strand.
CGATCAGGCGAAGCCAAGAGACGACAGTCAGGCGAAAGCTGTTCGCGAAGCGCGGGCCGCGATGCCTGATCGATTGATTTACACGCCATCGCCATCGCGGCCGCCTAACAATTGAGTTGAGCTGCGCAACGATGGGTTGGTGGCACCTCGAACAGGTGCATGTTGGGCCTTCCCAATGAGTATTTCGCGTGCATCCGCCGGAAGCGTTGCACGGACTACGACCTGTGGCCAGAGCTCTAGCGGCGGCTCGGCAATGAGTTCCCGCGCGAGCCGAACCACATCGAAGTCGTCGCAGATCCAGTTGCGGGCACCACAACTTTTGCCAGCGCATGCGCTCCGCGGGTGGCATTCCTTGAATGAGCACGTTCGCCCAATGTAACGCCCAGCCTGATCTGCCAAGAAGATGTCGGCGCCCAGGTTGCGCGTTTGCGCCGCGCCCTTGAGCTTTCTACCCAGCTTTGAAAGCGATTCCAGATCAGCACCGTCCAGCAAGGTGACCAGCACATCCGCGTCTTTAGGCGATGCCTTCTCGGTAGTGAGCGAACCGACGACGGCGATGCGGACAACTCCTTGCACCTTGGCAGCAGCACTAATGAATTGCGCCAGCGCCTCGAGAAGAAATCGACGTCTGGTTATATCGCCGGACATGAAGCGCCGCCTGACAGCCAGAACCAGCCGCGGACCAGACAGGCGGCAAATTTGCGTATGAAAGTTTGATGATCGGCTGGGGGCGTCTGCACGCAGTGGTTAGACGACGCGCCACCAGAACGCAGGATTCTCAAAGCCAGGTGCCTAGAAGAGCCGAAACCTTCCATCTCGAAGAGACGCATGTGCCTGCCCAAGTGAATTTGGCATTTCACTACTCCGTCGCCCCTAACGACAACACGTCGGAATACAAACCGACACTGCCGAGTGATCGCGGCGCATCACCGCAAACCCTCGCAATAAAATACGGCAGTCTGTTGTCTATCCGCTCGACCGAGGAATCGACGTCCGACATGTCATTGCGCCTGGCCATCTCCGACCACACCGGATCCGATCAAGGCATCAATCTCGGCATCCCTGAGACCATGCTCGCGCAACACCTCGCGGCTGTGCTGCCCGATCTCCGGCGCACGCGACGGGGTCCGCTGCGCTTCGTCGTGAATGCGGAACGGCGATGCCAGCGTTCGGTCGTACCCCGGCTCCGTCGAGTCCGTCCCCACGACGAGTCCGTTGGCGAGCAATTGCCGGTCGGTGACCACGTCCGCGACGCGCGCGACAACGCTGAACGTGATGTCGTGCGCCTTGAGTGCCGCATCGGCCTGGTCGATCGTCATGGCGGCGAAACCCGAACTGATCAGTTCGCGTAACGCGTGGCGATACTTGAGCGCCGAGCGGATGTCGGCGAAGCGCGGATCGGCGGCCCACTCGGGATGCCCGAGTGCTTTGGCAAGGCGCGGAAACTCCTGCTTCGGCACCGCCAGCGCCAGCATCAGGTGGCGGCCATCGCCGGTGCCGTAGATGTTGCTGAAAGGATTCGACCAGCCCTCTTCGTCGCGCCGCTCTGTCAAATCGAAGCCCGCGAGCACTCCCGAGAGCGTCAAGCCGTTCGCCCAGGCACCGGTGACGGCGAGCGAGGTCGACACCATCGCCCCTTCGCCGGTCTGTTCGCGCCGATACAGCGCCATCATGATCGCGCCGAACAGCGTCATCGCAGTGGCGTGGTCCCCAACGCCCCCGGCAGGGGGCGCCGGCGCAATACCCTTGTCGTGCATCACGTCGAGGATGCCGGTGCGCGCGAACCAGCCGGTGATGTCGAAGGCCCGGCGCGCCGATTCGTCGCCTTCGAGCCCGTAGCCGGAGATCTGCGCATAGATTAGTCGTGGATTCTTCCGCCGGAGCGTTTCGTACGACAGGTCGTAGCGCTGCAACTGATCGGCGCGCAGGTTGAACAGCACCACGTCGGCAGACTCGGCCAAACGCAGCAGCACGTCGCGGCCCGCGCCTTTCGTGAAGTCGAGCGCCAGGCTGCGCTTGTTGCGGCCGGTGAGTTGCCACGTGTAGTCGATCGGATACGCGCCCGACAGCCGTCGATGACCGTCGCCATACAATGGCTCGATCTTGATCACGTCGGCTCCGTAGTCGGACATGATCGTCGCCGCGCACGGTCCGGCGAGAAACGACGCAGCGTCGAGAACGCGAATGCCTTGAAGCGTTGGTGTCATGAAAACCTCCGTCAGTCGACGATGGCGGCGAGAACGAGATCGGCGATGCGCTGGTGCCGTTCGGTGGAACGCGTTTCTTCCATCAATCCGGTCGATAGAAACGCAAAGCTCAGCTCACGTTCGGGATCGATGAAGAACGTGGTCGATCCGGCGCCGACGCCGCCGAACGTGCGCGGGCTCGCAAGGGACCCGAACGGCGTCGGATGGAAACCTTTGCCGCGCAGAAAAAAACCGAGCCCGAGATACGCTGGGAACACCGGCCAGCCGCGCGCTTCCACCGCGTAGTCCCAGATGTCGTTCGGCATCGCGCCGGTGTGATTGCGCGTAGCCAGGTCGAGCATTGCGCTCGAGAGAATGCGCGCGCCGTCGAGTTCGCCACCGTTGCGCAGCATTTCGGCAAAGCGCGCGAAGTCCGAGATCGTAGTGACGTATCCCCCAGCGGGAATCTCGGTATCGGGACGCAGCACTTCGCCCATCGACTCCAGCATGTCCGGATTCAGGAGCCCAGGCGACCGATCGCGTACAACGACCGGACACAGTCGCGCTCGCAACTCGTCCGGCAATCCGAGCGCCGACGAGTGCATCCGCAACGGCTCGAAGATTTCTTCCTTCACAATCTCGCGAAACGCGCGCGACCCGCCGTCGACGCGCCGCACCATCTCCGCCATCACCGCGTGGCCGGGCGTGATCGAGTAACGCACACGCGAGCCCGGTACGGATTCGGGCGGGGTCTGGCACATCGCCGCAACGAATGCCTGCAGATTACCCATGTTCTCCTGCGGCATCGGCGGCGGCATCGACGCGATGCCGCTGGTGTGCGTCAGCAATTGCGCCAGCGTGATGCGACGTTTGCCATTGGCGGCGAACTCCGGGATCACTTCGACCACCGGTTGATGCAGTTGCAACAAGCCTTTCTCGACGTACTGCAGCACCGCTACCACGGTGATCTGCTTGCCGGACGAGAACGTGACGAAGACGGCGTCGGACGAAAGGGGTGTGCCGCGGCCGCGGTGTGCGTAGCCTTGAACGATATCCAGCACCAGGCGACCGCGACGGTGCACCCGCAAGGCCGCTCCGTCGTAGCGGTGTGCGGCGATGTCGCCAGCAATCGTTTCTTCGACCCGCCGCAACCGCGCGCCGTCCATTCCCAGCGACCCCAGTTCTTTCAACCCACTCTCCCGCGAACGCCGTCCGCGTATACTGCCGCAGCGAGGGAAGATCGGCATGCGGGATTTCGACGGGAAGGTCGCTTTCGTCACGGGTGCTGCGAGCGGCATCGGGCTGGGCATCGGCTACGCGCTCGCGGAAGCCGGAATGAAGGTGATGCTCGCGGACATTGAGCAGGCGGCGCTCGAGAAAGCCGCGCACGAGTTGCGTGCGACGAACGCAACGGTCGAAACGGTGGTGTGCGACGTATCCGATCCACGCTCGATGGTCGCCGCGGCAGACGCCACGATTGCCGCGTTCGGAAAGGTCCACGTGTTGTGCAACAACGCGGGCGTCAGCAGCGGCGGACTCGTCGAGGAACTCGACGACGGTGACTGGAACTGGGTCATCGGCGTGAACTTCCTCGGTGTTCTGCACGGCTGCCGCGCGTTCGTGCCGCACATCAAGCGGCACGGCGAAGGTGGCCACATCGTCAACACTTCTTCGATGGCGGGATTGCTCGGCGGGATGGCCGGTTGGGGTCCCTATAACTCGACCAAGTTTGCCGTCGTCGGGTTGACTGAAGTGCTGCGTCAGGAAGGTCGCCAGGGCGGGTACGGTGCGTCGGTGCTGTGCCCCGGCGGCGTCAACACCAACATCTATGAAGCGCCGCGCAATCGTCCGGCACGGTTCGGGCCACAGGTGTCGAAAGTCGCGGTAGACGACATCCGCGACGCGTTGAAGCAAGGGCTCGATCCGCGCGTGGTCGGGCGGCTCGTGTTCGAGGCGATTCGCGACGATCGCCTGTACGTCTTCACCGATCCGCGCATGCGCAGGCTGGTCGAGCAACGCCACCAACATCTGCTCGACGACTTCGAATGGGCCGCGGCATCGCAGGCGCTGAACGACGCGGGTGCGCCGGGCTCGAAGCGCAGCACCTGAGCGTCAGGCGATGTCGACACCCACCGGGCAGTGATCAGATCCCATCACCTGCGGCCAGATGAACGCGTCGCGCACGCGTGACGCAGCGGTGGGCGACGCCAGCACGTAGTCAATCCGCCAACCTACGTTCTTCTCGCGCGCGCCGCCCCACTGCCGCCACCACGTGTAGTGGCCTGCTTCGCCGGGATGCCGCACGCGGAACGTGTCCACCCAACCGGCGCCGATCCAGCGCGTCATCTCGGCGCGTTCCTCCGGGAGAAAGCCGCTCGTCTTCTCGTTGGTTTTCGGTCGCGCGAGGTCGATCGCTTCGTGGGCAGTGTTGTAGTCGCCGATCACGAATACCGGGCCGCGCCGCTTCAGCTTCTGCACCCGGTCGAACAGTGCCGCATAGAAATCGAGCTTGTACGGCACGCGACTGTTGTCGCGCTCGGTGCCGCTGCCTTTAGGGAAATAGGCGGTGACGACGCTGGTACGGCCGAAGTGCGCGATCAGCAGGCGCCCTTCCGAATCGAAGCGGGCGTCGTGCAGCGTGGTCTCCACCTTGTCGGGTTTCACGCGCGAATACACACCCACGCCGCTGTAGCCGGCGCGTTCCGCCGTTGCGAAGTGCGCATGCCAGCCGCGCGGCGATCGTGTCTTGTCGTCGAGTTGCGCGGGAAACGCCCGTACCTCCTGAACGCCGACGATGTCGGCTTTCGACGACTCCAGAAACCGATCGAAGCCCTTCGCGGCGCAAGCCCGCAAACCGTTTACGTTCCAACTAACGATTCGCATGGGGCGCGCTACTTCTCGTTCGCATCGAGTTCGTTCAGCATTCGCTTCAGCGCGAAGTGGCGGTAACTCACCAGCACCAACTCGCGCACCTCGCCCCAGTCGATTTCATCTTCTACGTCGAGTTCGATCCAGCCGTTGTGGCCCATGTACGCGGGAATCTGATAGCGCTTTTCGAACGTCAACATTGCCTGCATGTCGCCTCCGACCCAGAACTGCAGCTTCAGGCGGCGGCCATACGCGTGAACGCTGCAGAACGTCTTCTTGCCGGCGCGCCAGATCGGGTTTCCGAACGCGGTTCCTTCCGAGGCTTCCGGCAAGCCCAGGCACAGCTTGCGCAATGGCCCGAGCACCTCTTTCGCGCGCTTCGAAGCCATCGGGTCGAACGCCACCGGATCGATCGTTTTCGTCGGCGGCTTGATGACGATTGCCGGGCCGAGATCTGCCGTGAGCTTCTTCGGCGCAACGTTCAGATAAGCGTCGCGCACGTGGTTCGCCACGCGCTTCCAGTCGAGCCCGCGGTTCAGATGCACGCCGAGCCAGCCACGCGGCCCCACGTACGGCGGCACGAAGTAGTACTCGGGGTCGGATTCGGTGTAGCGCTGCTGCGCACCGGGTGGTGCGCTCAACCACAACGAGATGCGGCCGTCGCCGTGGTGATTCACGACGTGCGATGCGAACGTCTTGCCGCGCACGCGATAGTCCGGCGAACCGTGCGACACCGCTTCGGTCGCCTCGGGGAACGACAGACAGATTTCGCGCACGGCGGCTGCGATGTCTTTGGCCATGGTGGTTCGCGTCGTTCGATGAAGTCTGCCGCATCAAATCATAGGAGCGAGCGACGTCACAACTCGCGCACCGCGGTGTGACTCGGTGCGCCTTTGGCGATATGGTTGCGATCGAATCGTGCTCCGGTCCCGCCGATGGACGGCCTCGAAAAGATCGCCTACACCCTGCTCGGCTTCGTGAGCCTGCTGTATGTCGTCGTGATGGTGGCCGGCCTCGTTGCGGCGTTTCCGTGGGGCATCGTCGGGCTCATCGCGATGGTCGGCATCGGCCTGCTGCTGATCAAGGTGATCCGCGAACGGATTCGGAACAGCGAAGACAACTACTACTCGAAGAACGTGGACCAATGAAGATCACCACGCAGGACCGCTTCGAAGACGCCGCGATCGTCAGGACGCTCGGCCTGGTACGTGGCAACACGGTCCGCTCGCGCCATCTCGGCAAGGACATCGTCGCGGGTCTGCGCTCGATCGTTGGCGGCGAAATCATCGAGTACACGAAGCTGCTCGCGGAGGCGCGCGAGCAATCGCTCGACCGGATGATCGCCGAAGCGAAGAAGCTCGGCGCGGACGCAATCGTGGCGGTGCGCTTCGTCACGGCACCTGCCATGGGCGACGCCGCGGAGATGCTCGCCTATGGCACCGCGGTGAAACTGGACACGCTGCGGCCGTGACCGAGCTCGCGGCAGCCAGATTTCCGAAATACGCAATTGATCGAAAGCCCTCAGTGTAGGACCATCCGCGCCTTGCCCTCATGGCGCCCTCCCGAACAACCCCACCAGGAGACTCCATCCGCCAATGTCTGACACAGCGGTTTTGGTCCACGACTACTTCGATGACGCTACCTTCGGCCGCATCAAATCCTTCGCCGACACGCATGAAACCCCTTTTCTCGTCGTGGACCTCGCGACGATCAGTCGCCAGTACGACGATCTGACGCGCTACTTTCCAACCGCGAAAATCTACTACGCGGTAAAGGCGAATCCGGCCCCGCAGGTGCTGAACCTGATCAGAGACAAAGGCGCGTCGTTCGACATCGCGTCCACGTACGAACTCGACAAGGTGCTCGCGCTCGGCGTGTCGCCCGATCGCATCAGCTTCGGCAACACGATCAAGAAGGCAAAAGACATCCGCACCTTCTATCAGAAGGGCGTGCGGATGTTCGCAACCGACTCCGAGGCCGATCTGCGCAACATCGCCAAAGCGGCGCCCGGTTCGCGCATTTACGCGCGCATCCTGACAGAGGGGACGCTCACCGCGGACTGGCCGCTGTCGCGCAAGTTCGGTTGCGAGAGCGACATGGCGATGGACCTGCTGATCCTCGCGCGCGACCTCGGCCTCGAGCCGTACGGGGTGTCGTTCCACGTCGGCTCGCAACAGCGCGAGATCGGCGCGTGGGACGCGGCGCTCGGCAAGGTGAAGGTGATCTTCAACCGCCTGTTCGAAGAAGACGGTATCAAGCTCAAGATGATCAACATGGGCGGCGGCTTTCCCGCCAACTATCTGCAACGCACGAACGAACTCGCGGTGTACGCGGAAGAGATCGCGCGCTTCCTGTACGAAGACTTCGTCGACGACATGCCGGAGATCATCATCGAGCCGGGCCGTTCGCTGATCTCGAATGCCGGCGTGCTGGTGAGCGAAGTGGTCCTGATCTCCCGCAAATCGCGTACTGCTCTGCATCGCTGGGTGTATACCGATGTCGGCAAGTTCTCCGGATTGATCGAGACGCTGGACGAGTCGATCAAGTATCCGATCTACACCGAGAAGAACGGCGAACTCGAGAACGCGATCATCGCGGGACCCACGTGCGATTCCGCCGACATCATGTACGAGAACTACAAGTACGGACTGCCGTTGAACCTCGCGACCGGCGACCGGTTGTACTGGCTGTCCACCGGCGCCTATACGACGTCGTACAGCTCGGTCGAGTTCAACGGATTTCCGCCGCTCAAGGACTATTACGTCTAGCGCGCCTCGGTAGAGACGTTAGGCCGCGGCGCTTTTCAGCATATCGAACAGCAGAAACTCGGCATCGACGCTCGCTTCGATGGTGATCGGTCCGGGATTGCCGACGGCGGCGCCGTCGCCCTGCCGCAACGTCTCGCCGTTGAACGCCACTTCGCCGCGCGCGACCTGCAGCCATGCGTGGCGCCCGGGGCGCAGCGCGTGCACCACGCGTTCCCCTTTCGATAACAGCGACGCATACAGATCCACGTCCTGATGAATCGTGATCGATCCGTCGCGCGCATCGCGCGATGCGACCAGACGTAATCGGTTGCGGCGGCTGGCGGCGTCGAACTGCTTCTGTTCGTACCCCGGTTCGGCACCGTCGCGCTCCGGCAGAATCCAGATCTGCAGGAAGTGCACGCGCTCGGTCTTCGAGTGGTTGAACTCGCTATGCCTGATGCCGGTGCCTGCGGACATCCGCTGCACGTCGCCCGGACGAATCACCGAACCGGTGCCCAGGCTGTCTTTGTGTTCCAGCGCCCCTTCGAGCACGTACGAGATGATCTCCATGTCGCTGTGGCCGTGCGTCTGAAATCCCTGGCCCGGCTCGACCTGATCTTCGTTGATGACGCGCAGCACGCCAAATCCCATGTAGCGCGGATCGTGATAGTTGCCGAACGAAAACGTGTGTCTGCTCGACAGCCATCCGAGATTTGCAGAGCCGCGCTGGCCCGAACGTCGCAGTTCCATGTCCGATTACTCCTGAGCATTCCGAATCGCGATGATGGGCGTCGCTTCCGGGCGGTGCCAGCGCTTGTGTTTTCGGCTGATCCTTGCTTGTATCGCGGTCTGCCCGAACAACACCCCCGCAGCACCGGATTCGCCGCGCCCGAGGAGTCGCCCATGGCCTACGCCCCTGCCGACCGTGCGTTCTACGACGCCGACAGCCACATCATGGAACTCCCGAATTTCCTGCTCGATTACGCCGATCCCGACGTGCGCGACAGGATTCCGCCGGTGAACTACAGCGCGTCGATCGTCACCGACGAAGAGGTAGCGGAGATCGTCGCGCGCGGCGGCCGCCACAGCGATGCACATGTCGCGGAACTGCTCGCCCTCGGTGACAAGCTGATCGAGAGCTCGAAGGAGATCCAGGCGCTCGGCGCGTTCGACTCCAAAGAACGAACCATCGCGCTCGACATGCTCGGCTTCAAACGTCAGCTGGTGTTCGCGACGCACAGTGTCGCCGTGCCGTTCTCGCCGAGTTCGAAGATGACGCCCGACATTCGATACGGATCGGCGCGCGCGCACAACCGTGCGATGGGCGACTTCTGCCGCAACGACGCGCGCCTGCTCGGTGTCGGCGTGGTGCCGCTCGACGACGCGAGCGCTGCCATCGCCGAACTCGAACACGCAATCGGGCAGGGACTCAAAGCCGTATGGGTGCCGCACCGCCCGTGCGGCGACAAGGCGCCCGGTCACGTGGACTTCGATCCGTTCTGGGCGCGTCTCGCCGAAGCGCGCGTGCCATTCGTTCTGCACGTCGGCGGCGCGCCGCTGCAGCTGAACAAGGCGTGGTCGAACAATGGCCGGCCACCGACGAAGGACTGGCTCGGCGGCGGCGAGAACGTTCGCAGCAAAGACATCGCGATTCTGCACGAAGGTCCCGAGACATTCCTGAGCATGATGCTGATCGACGGCGTGTTCGAACGCTTCCCGACATTGCGCGGCGCGAGCGTGGAACTCGGCGCCGGTTGGGTGCCGTCGCTGCTGACGCGCCTCGACTGGGTAGCGGCGCACTGGAGCAAAGCCGACAAAAACCTCGCGAATTTCAAGCGCAAACCGTCGGAGCAACTCACCGAGCAGTGCGCGTTCACGCCGTACGTGTTCGAAGACGTCGGCATGCTGATCGATCAGTCGAACGCCGATCTGTATCTGTTCTCGAGCGACTATCCGCACATCGAAGGCGGCCGCAATCCGATCGCGCGCTTCGAACGTTCGCTCGGCGATCGCTCTGCCGCGATCCGCGACAAGTTCTATGCAGACAACTTTCTGCGCGTCTTTCCTGACGCGCGAGTGCCCGAAACACGGGCCGCATGATTTCAACGCACGGAGATTAGAAGCAAATGGCACGACTCAAATTCGGCGCGTTCCTCGCGCCGCACCACCCGATCGGCGAGAACCCCACGCTGCAATTCCGCCGCGACCTCGACCTCGCCGAACACCTCGACAAGCTCGGTTACGACGAATTCTGGTGCGGCGAACACCACTCCACCGGCTGGGAGATCATCGCGTCGCCGGAGATGTTCCTCGCGGCAGCCGGCGAGCGCACGCATCGCATCAAGCTTGGCACCGGCGTGGTATCGCTGCCGTATCACCATCCGTTCAACGTCGCGCAACGCATCGTGCAACTCGACCACATGACGGGCGGCCGCGTGATTTTCGGTTCGGGTCCCGGCGCATTGCCGTCGGACGCGTACATGCTCGGCATCGATCCGATGGTTCAGCGCGACCGGCAGGACGAAGCGATCGGCGTCATCAAAAAGCTGCTGAGCGGCGCGCCGCGCTTCAGCCACGAAAGCGACTGGTTCACGCTGCGCGACGCGCGGCTGCAACTGTTGCCACTGCAGGAAAATCTGCCGTTCGCCGTTGCATCGATGGTCAGCCCATCCGGCATGACGCTCGCGGGCAAACACGGCACCGGCGTACTGTCGATCGGTTCGATGTCGACGGCCGGGCTCGCTGCGTTGCCGCTGCAATGGAGCTTTGCCGAGGAAGCGGCGGCGATCAGCGGCGCAACCATCAATCGCGGCGAGTGGCGCATCGTCATGACGTGGCACATCGCAGAATCGCGCGAGCAGGCGCGTAAGGAAGCGCGGGACGGTTTGTTCCGCTGGCACAACGAATACACGGTCGGCACGCTGATGCGTCCCGGCGCCGAGAAATTCAAGTCGCCTGACGACGCAGTGGACCAGACCGCGTTCGTCGAAGGATCGGCTGCAGTGATCGGCACGCCCGACGACCTCGTGAAGTCGCTGCGCGACATGATGAAGTTGACGGGCGGATTCGGCACGGTGATCGGTTTCGCGCACGACTGGGCGAATCCCGAAGCGACGTTGCGCAGCTGGGATCTGATCGCCCGCTATGTCGTTCCCGAAGTGAACGGCATGCTCGACAGTTACCGCGAGTCGCAGCGCCACGTGATCGAGCACCGCGACATCTTCGATCGCGCGACCACCGCGGTGGTAACGAAGATCATGCAGAACGAGCGCGCAGCAAAGGCGCTGGGCGAGGCCAGCACCGGTGCGGCGGCGATGCCGGCACACCACGCACCGAAGGTCTGATCGGCTCTCTACTGTCGCAGCGATGCAGTACGACTATCTGATCGTCGGCGCCGGCTCGGCCGGCGCGACGCTGGCCGGCCGCCTGTCGGAGAGTGCGACGGTGCAGGTCGCGCTGGTGGAAGCAGGCCCGGACCATCGCAGCGCGGAAGCGCCGGATGCGATGCGCAGCCCGAATCCTTCGCGAATCATCAACGCGCCCGATTTCGAAATGTTCCGTTGGGACACCCTCCAGGCGCGCCGCACGACGTCGCAGGCACCGCGTCTCTATTGGCGTGGTCGCGGGCTCGGCGGCAGTTCCGTCATCAACGGTCAGATCGCGATCCGTGGCGTGCCCGAAGATTACGACCGCTGGGCCGCGGCCGGGTGCACCGGTTGGGGATTTGCCGACGTGTTGCCGTACTTCAATCGGCTCGAAACCGACCTACGGTATGGCAACGCGGACTATCACGGCAACGACGGTCCCATTCCGATCTACCGCGCACCGATGTCGCATTGGGGGCCGGTAGACCTGACGCTCGCAGAAGCGGCAGTCGATCTGGGTTATGCATGGGCACCGGACCATAATGCCCCCGGCGCGCTCGGCGTGTCGCCGTATGCAATCAACAGCCGCGATCAGCAACGCGTCAACACGAACGACGCGTACATCGAACCCAGCCGCGGCCGCAATAATCTCGCGATTCTGTGCGACACGCAGGTCGACAAGGTGCTGTTCGACGGCGAGCGCGCGATCGGCGTGCGCTGCGTGACGAACGGCCGCTGGCACGAGGTTTATGCCAACGAAGTGATCCTGTCGGCCGGCGCCATACACAGCCCGCCGATCCTGATGCGCTCAGGCATCGGGCCGGCGGATCACCTGCGCGACCTCGACATCGAGGTACGCGTTGCGCTGCCGGTAGGTGACAGTTTCCAGGATCATCCGATCGCGGCGTTTCCGATCGTGCTGAAAGAACACGCGATCCCACTGCCCGACTTTCGCCACACGAATTGCTGCGTGCGGTATAGGTCCGACCTCGGCGGCGCCGGACCCGGCGACATGATGCTGGTGGCGATGAACAGACTCGGCGACGGTCTCGGCCGACACACGCGTGCACCGACGCCGAACTTCGGCCTGATCGGCGCATGGGTGAACGAGTGTTTTTCGCGCGGCACCATCCGCCTCGCGTCTACCGATCCGCTGGCGCAGCCGATCGTCGAAGAAAACATGCTCGACGATCCAAGCGATCTGCTGCGCATGCGCGACGGCATCAAGCGGCTGCTCGAGCTCGCGCGGCGACCAGGGTTTGCGGAAATCGCCGAATTCATCGGCACCGGCGCGTCGACCGCCGGCATCGATACGCTCGACACCGACGCCGCGATCGACGCGTGGGCATTGCAGAACGTCGGCGACGCGCAGCACGGTACCAGTAGCTGCCGGATGGGTGCCGCGGACGACCAGCTCAGCGTCGTCGATCCAGACTGCCGGGTACTCGGCGTGCGCGGACTGCGTGTGGTCGACGCATCGGTCATGCCGAGCGTACCGTGTGCGAACACGCACCTCACCACCGTGATGATCGCCGAGCACATGGCGGACCGACTCAGGAGTGCATGACATGCCCGATTCGATGCAGGACCAGTTGCGCAAGATCGGTTTGATCAACGACAAGAAGCTGCGCAAGGCACAGCGGGTGAAACACGCCGCCGAAATGGAACGCAAGGCGCACGGAACCGCACCTGACGATCCGGCAGTGGCCGCGCAACGCGCACGCGCTGAGAAAGCGGCTCGAGATCGTGCGCTGAACGAGCAGCGCGACCAGCAGGCACATCAGAAGGCGCTGCAAGCCCAGATTCGGCAACTGATCGAGTTGAACCGCCAACCGCGCGACGACGGCGAGATCGCGTTCAACTTCAAAGACGGCCTCACCATCAAGAAACTGTTGGTCACCAAGCGCCACCAGGATCATCTGGTGAATGGACACCTGGCGATCGTGAAGCTCGGCGAGAAATACGAACTGGTGCCGACGGCCGTGGCGCAGAAGATCCGGACACGCGACCCGAACGCCGTGATCGTGTGCAACGACGCCGTGGAAGGCGCACAGCCGAACGCCGACGATCCGTACGCGGACTACAAGATTCCGGACGATCTGGACTGGTGACTAGTTCGTCATCCGCCGAAACACCACCGGCTGTTCGATGCCCTGGCTGCGCAGGTAGTCGTCGTAGCTGCCTTTGAAGTCGACGATCCCATCCGGCGTCATCTCGATGATGCGCGTCGCCAGCGACGCGACGAACTCGCGGTCGTGGCTGACGAAAATCAGCGTGCCGGGATAATTTTCGAGCGCCAGGTTCAAGGACTCGATCGATTCCATGTCGAGGTGGTTCGTCGGTTCGTCCATCAGCAGGATGTTGGGCTTGCGCAGCATCAGCTTGCCGAACAGCATGCGGCCTTCTTCGCCGCCTGAAATCACCTTGACCGACTTGTTGCTGTCTTCCTTCGAGAACAGCAGGCGCCCCAGTGTGGCGCGCAGTGTCTGTTCGTCGTCGTTCTTCTGCTTCCACTGCCGCATCCACTCGAACAACGTCGTGTCGACGGCGAAGTCGTCGCTGCGATCCTGCGCGACGTAGCCGATCTCGACGTTCGCAGACCACTTTACGATGCCGCGGTCGGGTTCCAGTTGGCCGACGAGGCATTTGAGCAGTGTGGTCTTGCCGATGCCGTTCGGCCCGATGATCGCGATGCGCTCGCCGACCTCCACCATCAGGTCGAAGTTCTCGAACAGCGGTGCGTCGTAGCCCTTCGTCAGACCTTCTAGTTCCAGCGCCAGCCGGTACAGTTTCTTGTCCTGGTCGAAACGGATGTACGGACTCACGCGACTGCTCGGCTTCACCTCTTCGAGTTCGATCTTCTCGAGCTGACGGGCGCGCGATGTCGCTTGTCTCGCCTTCGATGCATTCGCCGAGAATCGGCTGACGAATGCCTGCAGATCAGCGATCTGCGCTTTCTTCTTCGCGTTGTTCAGCAGCATGCGTTCGCGCACTTGCGTCGACGCAGTCATGTACTGGTCGTAGTTGCCGGGGTAGACGCGCAACTCGCCGTAGTCGAGGTCGGCCATGTGCGTGCACACGCTGTTCAGGAAGTGGCGATCGTGCGAGATGATCACCATCGTGCAGTTGCGCTCGTTGAGAACGCCTTCGAGCCAGCGGATCGCGTTGATGTCGAGGTTGTTGGTCGGTTCGTCGAGCAGCAATACGTCCGGATCGCCGAACAGCGCCTGCGCGAGCAACACGCGCAGCTTCCAGCCGGGTGCGACGCCGCTCATCAGACCTTCGTGCTGTTCGAGCGGAATACCGACGCCGAGCAACAGTTCGCCGGCGCGCGCTTCGGCGGTGTAGCCGTCGAGTTCCGAAAACTCGATCTCGAGGTCTGCCACCCGCATGCCATCGTCTTCGCTCATGTGCGGCAGCGCATAGATACGGTCGCGTTCCTGCTTCACGCGCCACAGTTGCGCATGACCCATGATGACGGTGTCGAGCACACGGAATTCTTCGAACGCGAACTGGTCCTGGCGCAGTTTGCCGAGACGCACGTCGGCTTCGATCGACACGTTGCCCGACGTCGGTGCCATGTCGCCGCCGAGGATCTTCATGAACGTCGACTTTCCGGAGCCATTGGCGCCGATCAGGCCATAGCGGTTGCCCTGTCCGAACTTGACCGAGACGTTTTCGAACAACGGCTTGGCGCCGAACTGAATCGTGAGGTTTGCAGTGGAAATCACGGATGTTCCATCGAAAAGTGATTGGGAAAATCGCCGATCCGGACCGGATCGGGCCGCAGCGGGCCTAAAGCGGGCGCCCTTGTATCACTTTCGGAGGTCCGACGCCAACGATGCGTCGGAGAGGGTTAGACGAGCGCGCCGATCAATGCGCCGATCACACCGATGACGATGCTCGCGAACAGCGTGCGGCGCGCGAGCGAGACGGTGCCGTCGTGCGCGGTGCGCAACTCGAGCAGTATCGGCGCGAGCGTGTTGTACACCCGCACGCGAATCACTTCGCGGCTGCGGCGGTCGTCGGCCGAGTCGCCGGCACGTTGCGCCAGCTGCTTCGCAACCGACTTGAGCAACCGTTCGGCCTCGGCGATGCGGCGCTGCCGGTTCGATCCGATCTCGAGCGATATCAACGGATTGCGCAATGCCCGATTCAGATCGAGCAACAGATCTGCATCGGATTCGATCGACGACACGGTGACGCTCCTTTCATTTCCGCTACTGCTTGCGCGGCGCGTCCGTGTGCCCGCAGGTCATTTCACAAGGCTACCATCGCGGGCCTGCAGGGCACCGGCGGCTACCGCCAAAGATGAACGCCGTCACGAAACCGGAGCCAACCACCGCTAGGAGGTGGTGATCAGGCGGGTCGCATAAGCAATCGTGGCGCGCGTCAGCGCGTGACGGCGACGGAAGTTCTCAGCCGCTTCCGGCGGCGGTTCGCGAGACACCTGCCACGATTCGAGTCCGTCGTACCACGTGCACAACAGCATGAGTCCCGCGGCGACGCTACGATCGCGCAGGCGGAACAGACCTTGCGGTTCCGCTCGATACGCAGTCGCCGATTCGAACGTGGTCCATGCCTCGAGCGACAACTGCGCGACCGCGTCGACGTCGGCGTTGTCGACGTCGAAAAAGCGGAACACGTAGAGGCCCGCGCGGGTCAACTCGTGCGCTGCGGCGGGTCGCACGGTCGGTTCGAGCAGATGCTGTTCGACGATGCTGGCGGGCGCACCGGCGATGTGCGCGTTCAACGCTTCGACGTGATCGATTGCCGCGTCTGCAAACGTCATCAGCACCAGTTCGTTCGAACCGATTCCGAACAACCCGGACCACGCACCCCACCGTTTCACCCCGGCGTCCGCCAGTGCGGGAAGCGTCGCGGCCGTGAGTTGGTCGAACAGCGGTTGCCAGTTGCGCTGCGCACCTTTCAGCCGCGAGTAGCAGTACGTCGGACCGGCTTCCATCAGAGCGACTCCCAAGCGATCGGTCGCGCCGACCAGGCGGCATGACGCGTCGGACGCAGGTGCAGCAGCGTCGGAGCACCTTTGAAGACATCGACCGACGCGTATTGCGGGTACTTTCCGCGCAGCGCGGCGACGATCCGCTGCAACGTCTGCCCATCGGGCTCTGTGACGACTGCTGCGGTAGCGTCGATGCGTACCCACCATAGCCGGTCCCAGTCGTCGTCGTACTGGTCGAGCAGCAGGCTCACCGACGCGTCGGCAGCGACATTGCGCATCCGTTGGAGAACGCCGTCGCGCTTCGGTTTGCCGTCGATTGGCGAATAAATTGCGCCGTCGAGCGCCACGAACACGACTGGAACGAGGTGGGGCTGACGCTGAGGACCGACGCTCGCGAGCCGACCGATCGGCCACACGTCGAGCAGGTGGAACAGTTGCCGTTGACCCAGTTGCACGCATCAGCCCCTCGATGGCAGCGTAGTATAGAACCGCAATCAGGAAGGGGCTCTCGAATGGCATTCGCAAACGAACGCGCACACTTCGGCATCACGATGTTCCCCACGGACTATTCGATTCAGCCGGTCGAGCTCGCCCGCGCGGTCGAAGAACGCGGTTTCGATTCGTTGTTTTTTCCCGAACACACGCACATACCGACCAGTCGCAAAACACCATTCCCGGGCGGCGGCGAACTGCCGAAGCACTATTCGCACACGCACGACCCGTTCGTCGCCTTCGGTGCGTGCGCGGCGGTGACGAAGCGGATCCGTCTCGGCACCGGCATCTGTCTGGTGATCCAGCGCGATCCCATCACGCTCGCGAAGGAAATCGCGTCGGTGGACAGCTTATCAAACGGCCGCTTCGTACTCGGTATCGGCGCGGGCTGGAACCGCGAGGAGATGTCCAACCACGGGGCCGACTACGCGAATCGCTGGCGCCTGGTGCGCGAAAAGGTCCTCGCGATGAAGGCGATCTGGACGCAGGACGAAGCGGAGTTTCACGGCAAGTTCGTCGACTTCGACCCGATCTGGTCGTATCCGAAGCCGGCTCAGCGCGGCGGCCCGCCGGTATGGATCGGCGCGAACTCGAAGTGGGTGTTCGATCGCATCGCGGAGTACGCGGACGGGTGGATGCCGATTGGCGGACTCGGGTCGGGGAACCTCGAGCGGCTGAAGGCGGCCTGCGAAGCGCGGGGGCGCAAAGTGGAAGACATCACCCTCGCACTGTTCGGCGCGCCGACGTCGAAGGAAACGCTGCTGGGCCGGATCGGCCAGGGGTTCGACGAACTGATTTTCAATCTGGACTCGGAACCCGCCGACGCGGTGCTGCCGAAACTGGATCGGTTGGCGAACCTGGTCGCGTCCGTTCGAAAGGGCTGATCATGGGGATCAGCCGGCGCTGATCGTTCCGATCAGCGCGCCGAGGTCACTCGGCGTCGAGCGACTCTTCGTCGACCCACACGGGCGCCCACGGTTTGCAGAATGCGATGTACGCAGTGCCGTGAAGTTCGATCGGGTTGCGCGGTTCGGATTCGTCGCCTTTCGACAGCGACCAGGCGCCCATGTGCGCCATACCATTTTTGTTGTCGCGACTCTTCGACCATCCGTTGCCGTGAAGCTCGGCCATGTCACATCCCTTTACACAGTTGGCGGATTGAATGTAGGGGACCACCTTGCAGAAGAACGTTAACCGCGTCGCAGATTTTCGATTCATCCGGAAAGCGCTGCAAGGCCAACTCATCTTAGCTGTATGGCACCGCCGCGCAAACCGGAACGTCCATGGCCAGTGAGAGATTTTCGCCAGCGACCGGTGACGCGTTCGACGCCGGCGCCGGACCGGCCTACTGTTCGGCGGCGCTCGTTGCGACCGGAGTCGGCGGTTTGCCCGGCAGTACCACGGCCACCACTCTACGGTTGCGTTCGCGCCCCTCTTTCGTCGCGTTGGTGGCGATCGGCTTAGTTTGCCCGAACGCTTTCGTCGAAACGCGTGCGGCGTCGATGCCGAGATCGGTCACCAGCACCTGCGCAACCGCGTCCGCACGCGCCTTCGACATCTTCATGTTGTAGGACGCCCGACCTTTGTCGTCGGTATGACCTTCGATCACCACCGTCGTCTCCGGGTACTGGGTGATCAGCGCCGCAACCTCGGCCAGAGCACCGCGCGGATCGCCGATGATCTTCGAGGAGCCCGTTTCGAACGTCAGCAGCAGCGTGTACTCCTGCGCTACCGCAAGCCGAGGACGACATCCCGTCGCATCGACCGGCTCGCCGTAAGGGCTGTCTGGACAGACATCGGTCGGGCCGACCACGCCGTCGCCGTCCGGATCGACCGGGCAGCCGCGTTCGTCCACCTGCTTGCCTTGTTCCGTATCAGGACACGTGTCTGCGGTATCGACGACACCGTCGCCGTCGGTATCCGCGGGCGCATCGGTCGGTTGCGGTGCCGGGGCATCGGCCGACGCCAGTTGCGCGTCGGGCGTTTCAGTCGCCTGAGGTGGGGTCGCCCGATCGGCGTCGTCGGCCGGCGCGGTGGTGACGATCTCCGGTGCCTGTGTCGAACGGTCGGGCAACCCTTCGCCGCATCCGAACAACGAACACAGCATCAGCCAGAACGTCAGCACGCGCACGCGGAACTCCTATTCACGTACCGCAAGATCGTTCATGCCGCGGTGTCCTGGAATTGTAATTCATAGAGCGTTCGATAAACCCCGGGGCGCGACAGCAGCTGCTCGTGCGTGCCCACTTCCTTCACTTCGCCATGCTGCAGTACCAGCACGCGGTCGGCTTCCTGGATCGTCTGCAATCGGTGCGCAATCACAATCGACGTGCGCCCCTTCGTCAAGACACGCAAGGCATCCTGTATCAACAATTCGGTTTCGGTGTCGATGCTGGCGGTCGCTTCGTCCAACACCAGGATTTCCGGATCAGCCGCCAGCACGCGCGCGAACGCGAGCAATTGCCGCTGCCCTTGCGACAGATTCTGGCCGCGCTCGATCAACGGTTCGTCATAGCCGCCCGGCAATCGCATGATGAAGTCGTGCGCGTGCACGAGACGCGCGGCGGTTTCGACCTGCGCGCGGGTGATCCCGGGATTGCCGAGGCTGATGTTGTCGGCCACGCTGCCGGAGAAGACGTGGAAATCCTGCAGTACGATGCCGATGCGGCGACGCACTTCCGACGATGGAATCTGCATCAGGTCGATGTCATCGAGGAACATCTGACCGGGCGCGAAATCGTAGAAGCGCGCCAACAGTCGTATGATGGTGCTCTTGCCCGATCCGGTCGCGCCGACGATCGCGAGCTTCTCGCCCGGTTCGATGTGGAAGGTGACGTCTTTCAGCACACGTGGACCGTTCGCGTACGAGAAGTTCAGGTTCCGCACGTCGACGGCACCGCGAAGGCGCGCCGGCAACGTTGCCGGCACCGCGGGCTCGTGGATGCGCTCGTTCCAGTCGAGTGCCTGGAAGATCCGCTCAGCGCTCGCCATAGCGCGAAACAACACGTTGTACTGTTCGCCCACCGCGACGATCGGCCGGAACAACATATCGACGAATTGCGTGAACAACACGACGCTGCCGAGCGAGATCGTCTGCTGCAGCGCGTGGCCCCCACCGAACCAGATGATCGCGCCGACCGCCGCGGAGCCAAGGCTGTCGATGAAGGCGCCGTAGAACGTCTCGAGTTCGACCGCTCTGTTCTCTTCGCGGCGGTTCTCCTGGTTGATCTGCATGTAACGCGCGAGATTCCGATCTTCGCGACGGTTGAGCTGCACCACCTGGATGCCGGACAGGTTCTCCTGCAGGTTCTGGTTCAGCTGCGAAATGCTCTGCCGGATTGCGCGATACACCGTCCGAGTGCCGCGGCGGAACAGATAGGTTGCGACGGCGACGATCGGCACCGCCAACATCAGAATGCCGGTGAGCCGCGCGTCTATCGCGAGCATCAGCGAAAACGCGACCAGGAACGGCACGAACTCGCCGATCAGCACGCCGAATCCGGACAGCAACTGGAACAGCACTTCGATGTCGTTCGTCACGCGCGTCATCACGCGGCCAACCGCGACGTGGTCGTAGAATGCCGCCGGCCGCGTTTCGAGATGCGAGAACAGGTCGTAGCGCAGATCGCGCAGCGCGTTCAACACTGATTTCGCGAGATACACCCGATGGTAGTGTGCAGCGATCGCCCACGCGCTCGTCGCCACCATGTACAGAACGCAGGCCGCCAACAGGTGCGTCATGCCGGTGGAACCGGCGAACCAGTCGGTGACGGCATTCATCCCGAAGTCGGGCAACATCACCGGCCGCGTGCCCTTCAGCAGGCCGTCGATCACGACGCGTGACACGATGACCGGCATCAGAATTGCCAGCACCGACGCAACGAGCACCAGCAACCCGCTGATCGCGGCCTGTCGCCAATGCGGTCGCACCCAAACAAACAATCGGGCGATCAAGCGCGAGTTGAACGACTTTCCCGCGAGCTCCGCGTCGAAAACCGCGTAATCGCGCGGCGGCGCATTCATCACGCGCCCGCCTCCGCTTCGTTCAGTTGCGACAACAACCGGCCACGACGGCGCTGCGTGCGCTCGAGTTCAGCGTACCAGCCGTTGAGCGCAATCAGCTCGTCGTGGCTGCCGATCTCCGAGATGGCGCCGTCGGTGAGTACGATGATCCTGTCGGCATGGCGGGCGGTCGAGACGCGGTGCGAAACCAGGATCGTCGTCATGCCGCGTCGGGCGCTGCGCAGGCGCCGCAGGATGTGCTCTTCCGTTTCGGTGTCGACGCTCGAGAAACAGTCGTCGAGGATGAGCACCGGCGGCGTTCGAATCAAACCGCGCGTCAGTGTCGACCTCTGTTTCTGGCCACCCGACAACGTCACGCCGCGTTCCCCAACGGGCGTATCGAGGGCGTCGGCGAATGCGACGATCGTATCGCGCAGATCGGCATCGCTCGCCGCCGACCAGATCAACGCGTCGTCGCGTTCGGGATTGTCGTAGCTCAGGTTGTGTCGCAGCAGATCCGCGAACAGGAACGGATCCTGCGGTACCAGCACGACCTGGTGGCGCAGCTGGCTGAGCGGAAAATCTCTGACGTCGCGGCCATCGATCAGCAGCGTGCCCGCAGGCGGATCGAGCAGCCGCACGAAGCAGCGCAGCAGCGTGGTCTTTCCCGCGCCAACACGGCCAAGCACGGCCAGCGTTTCGCCTTCGGCGATGTCGAGGTCGATACCCGTCAGCACTTCGGCACGCGCGCCGGGATATGTATAGCGCAGGCCACGCAGCTGAATGTGGCCGCGAATCATCGGCGGCACCGCGGCGGCACTGCGGTCGGCGATTTCCGGCACGTGATCGAGCACCTCGAACAGCCGCTGCGCGCCGGATGCACCTTGTTGCCACAGCGTCACCATCTGGCCGGCCTGGCGCACCGGCCACAACACCATCGATACGTAGCTGAAGAACGCTGTAAACGTGCCGATCGACAACTCGCCCGACGCGACCAGGCTGCCGCCATAACCGAGGATGATCACGGTCGACATCGCGCCCACCCACGGCATCACGCCCTGGATGAACGAATTCGTTCGCGTCAGCTGCATGAAGCGCGTCGCGTAGTCGAGGTTCACCGCATCGAAGCGTTCGACTTCGTGACCCTCCTGTACCAGTGCCTGCACGGTGCGTATGCCGTTGAGGTTCTCCTGAACCTGTTCCGACAGCGACGCAAAACCTTCCTGAACGGCGAGCGACTGCTCGTACACGCGTCGCGCGAGCCACCAGCCGAGCAGCAGCAGCACCGGCAACGGCGTCAGCAGCAGCAACGTCAGCGTCGGCGCGAGCGCGAACATGCAGGCCAGACCAATCAAAGCGGAGAAGATGATCACGAGGATCGTGCGCAGACCCATGCCGACGAGTTGCCGCACCAGGTTGATGTCGTTGATGGCGCGCGCCATCAGATCGCCGGTGGGATGCCGCGCGAAGAAGCCGGGACCCTGATGCTGCAGATGGGCGTAAATCCGCTTACGCAGATCGTATGCGACGGAAACGCCGATGCGCCGGATCACGCGGCGGCTGACGATGATGCAGGCGAACTCACCGAGCACGCACAACACGATCGCAAATGCGGGCCACACGAGCGCGGCCCGCGCGGCGGCCACGTCGATTGAGCCCGCAGCGACCAACGAACTGCCCGACGCGATCCGATCGATGCCGTCCCGAAGGAACAGTGGAATGGTCGCTTGGAATACACGCGCGGCGAGCAGACCGCACATTCCGCCCCAGAACGGCACCTTGTAACGATCGTGATACGGCAACAAGCGCCGCAGCGGTGTCGCCATTGCGACTCCTCGTTGCCATCTGGGAGATGAAATGACAGCGCGCGGCGAGGCCGCGCGCGCCGTGCATGATAGTGGCAAATGCGACGTCTGCCAAAACGGCGATTTGCCGGCTAAGGTTTGAACGACCGGGAGATGCGATCAGCCAGCGCGGCGACATCGACCGCGCCGCTCGTGTCGAGCGTCACGACGATCGCTTCGGACTCGGTCGGCGCTTCGTAGCTCGCAAGCTGCGCGTCGAGCACTTCGACCGTCGCCTCCGATGGGTCGCGTCGTTCCGCATTGCGTCGTTCGATGCGTTGCGCGAGTACGTCGCGCGTCGCCCTGCAATAGACGATCACGCAGGCGATGCCGCTGCGAGCCGCCGCTTCGATGAACGGTGTGCGCCGTGCAGCGCTCAGAAACGTCGCGTCGACGATCACGCGCTCGCCACCCACCGCGAGCGCTTCGGCGCAACCCAGCAGGTGGTCGTACAACGCATCGCTACGATCAGCTGCGTACAGACCGGAGTCGATTCCGGACTGCGTGCGTGCCTGCGGCGCGAGGTTCGCCAGTCGCTTGCGCTCGATGTCTGACCGGATGCGCACGCCGGGCAGACGCTGCACCAGCCGTTCCGCGACCCACGACTTGCCGGACCCGGAAACGCCGCACATCAGCACGAAAACGGATCGCCGCAGCAACGCGCGTTCGCGCGCAAAATCGATGTGCGCGTGGAATCGTCGCAACAGGTCCGCATCGTCCGCCCGCTTCGCCTGCAGCGCCGCTACCTTGGCCCGCACCATCGACCGATAGACGAGATAGAAGCCGAGCAACGCGACACCGCGATAGTCGCCAGAATGCTCGAGGTATCCATCGAGGAATGCATAGGCGAGATCGCTGCGATTCCGGACTTCGCAGTCCATCATCAGAAACGCTGCGTCGCTGATCACGTCGATCCAACGCAGCGCCTCGCTGAACTCGATGCAGTCGAACGCGTGAATGCCGTCGTCGAGCCGCACCAGGTTCGACAGATGCATATCGCCGTGGCACTCGCGAACGTAGCCGTCGTGGCGGCGTTGTTCGATCGTTGGGGCGAGCTCTGCATGCCGCGCGTTGCTCCATGCCTGGAGTTCGTCCACCTGCTCTCGCCGCAACGACGAGAAGAGCGACTGCCGCACCTGCAGAAAGTTCTCGGCGACCGGGGCGAGCACCGCGGCGGCGGTGCCGAACTTTGCGCCGGCCGTTACCCGCGGCAGCGTCGCGTGCACGGCGGCGAGCGTACTGCCGAAAGCGCCGAGTTCTCCGGTGGGGAGCTTCCCGGCATCGAGCAGCCGGTCGAGTTGCATCTCGCTCGGAAACTGGCGCATCCGAACCGCGTATTCGATCGCTTCGCCATTGCCGCGGAAACTCGCTGCGCCATCGGTCATCGTGATCGGCACGACGTCCACGTACAACGACTTGGCAAAGCGGCGATTGAGGCGGACTTCTTCTTCACAGAACCGGCGCCGCAGCGCGAGCGTCGAGAAATCGAGGAAACCGAAGTCGACGGGCTTCTTGATCTTGTAGGCGAATTCGCCGGTGAGGAGCACCCAGGAGATGTGGGTCTCCATCAACTCGATGCCATCGCAGTGATGCGGGTATGCGACGGGGCGCGTAAGGTCCCGGAGTAGCGTTGCGGTTGTCGCGGTCAGGCTGATTCGCGTCGGTCCGGTTCGACCGCGTTCACCAGCACATCGAGTACCTCGAAAATATGGGTTCCCCGGAACCTCGGGTCGTTGCGGATTTCTTCATCGAAGAACTCGATGTAAGCACCGTCCTTGATTACCCGCCCGGCTCGCCAGGCGACCCATGCATTGACGAGTGCGACTTCGTCGTGCCTGGTCATCTGTCCTCCATTGCTTCTTTATCAACGTCGCGGTCTGCCCCTAACCGCCGAACGTGCCCCCCAAAGGGACAGGCAGCATATCAGTCTCAAATTGCCGACCCAAGTCTATCCCGACGGTCGTTCGACGTTTTGGCCCCATCGAACGGAACATCACCTGCCCGCGATGATGCGCCACCTGTGAGCGGTGCTCGGTCACGCGGATCCGGTGAACGGAGCATTCAGTGCGTGCGACGATGGGCCTGGCGGCCACGACGTCGGAGGATGGTTCGTAGCTCAGCGATGCTCGGTGCCGCGACCGCGCGGCAACGAAACCACCGGCGCGGGAGCCACGTGCTCGTTCAAGCCGATCAACTGTTCGGCAAGGTCGGCACCTTCGACGAGGCGCTCGATGAATCGCTTGATCGCGTCGTAATCGAAGCTCTCGCACGCCTGCTCGAGCGTATTGAGCGCGCCGCGCAGCTCGGACCACGCCACGTAACGCTCTTCTGCGCGCATGATCTTGCGGTGCTCGGTACCAGACGATGCCTCGGCGATCAGCAGCTCTTCGTGCAATTTCTCACCCGGCTGCAGGCCGGTGAAACGGATTTCGATGTCGCCTTCCGGATGTTCCGCGTCGCGAATCGTGTAGCCCTTCAGCCGGATCATCCGCCGCGCCAGATCGAGAATCCGCACGGGCTCCCCCATGTCGAGCAGGAACACGTCGCCGCCCGTCGCCATCGCGCCGGCCTGCAACACGAGCTGTGCCGCTTCCGGAATCGTCATGAAGAAACGCGTGACGTCCGGGTGCGTCACCGTGACCGGCCCACCGTGATCGATCTGTTCGAGAAACAGCGGCACCACCGAACCGGACGATCCGAGAACGTTGCCGAACCGCACCATCGAGAACCGCGTGCCGGTGGTGTGTACCTGCAACGCCTGCAAGACCAGTTCGGCCAGACGCTTCGACGCGCCCATCACGTTCGTCGTGCGTACGGCTTTGTCGGTGGAGATCAGGATGAAGTTCGACACACCCGCCTCCAGCGCCGCCTCCGCCGCGTAGAGCGTGCCGAACGTATTGTTCTTCAGCCCCTGGATCACGTTGCGTTCCACCAGGCCGACGTGCTTGTACGCGGCCGCGTGATAGACGGTGTCGATCTGGTAGCTCGCGAACGTGCGTTGCAGCAGCGCCGCGTCGGTGACGGACCCCAGAACCGCCAGCGTGGGTACTTCGAGTGAGTGACGCTCTACGATGCTTCGCAGCTCGCGATGAATTTCGTAGAGGCCGTATTCGTTCTGATCGAGCAGCACCAGCATGCGCGGCGCGCCGTGCACGATCTGACGCGACAGCTCGGAACCGATCGAGCCGCCCGCACCGGTGACCAGCACGGCGTTGCCCCGCACGCATCCGTACAGGAGATGCGGCAGCGGCGTGACCGCATCGCGTCCCAACAGATCTTCGACCGCGACGTCGCGTGTGTTCGCAACGGTCTGGCCTTCGACCAGGTCGGAAAGGTCCGGAATCAATCGCACGTGCACGGCGAACGGTTCCAGGAATTCGATGATGCGTTTGCGATCCGCTGCGGCGGTAGACGGCACCGCCACCAGCACCTCCCGCGCCTGCGTGTCGTTCAGCAACGCCGGCAGCGAACGCGGCGGGTAGACATAAACGCCGTTGATGGTGCGACGCTGCAGCAACGGATCATCGTCGAGAAACGCGACCGGCACCCGATCGCCCTGTTGTAACAGCGTCCGCGCGAGTTCGACGCCGCTCTTTCCGGCGCCGTAGATGACCACCGGTGCTTTGGCGCGGAAGCGTTGCGCGATCCAGTTGAAATAGCTGCGCACCCCGAAGCGCGTGCCGCCCACGTACGCGAGCGACAGCAGCCAGAAGATGATCGGTACCGAACGCGGGAATCCCGGCAATGGCGTCATGTACGCAACGAGACTGATGCCGAGCGCTGTGATCGTCACGCCTTTCACCACGGCGAGCATCGCGTGGTTGCCCATGTATCGCACCACCTGTCGATACAGACCGAGGCGCACGAAGACCGGCAGACAAATGACCGCGCTTGCGACGAAAGCCGGCCAGAACTGGCCGACGCTCGGCGAGATTTCACCCAGACGAAGCGCCAGCGCCGACCACAGCGCAACCGGCAGCATCACCGCGTCGGCGGCCACCGCGATCAGTTGTTTCTTGCGTCGCGACAGGTGCTCCACCGCGGCGACCATCGTTTCGGAGAGCGGCGATCTCACGCATGTGCTCCGGCTTCAGCGCGGCCAGCGGCCATGCGTATGCTCGCGAGCAGCAGCGGAATCACCGCGATGACCAGCCAAAGCAGACTCCACCGCGGGTACGAGCCACACAGCCACGCCAACGGCATCAACCAGACGACTGCGAATCCAACGAACATCGATGTGGTGCGTCCATGACCGAACCGCTGCGCGCACTTCTGATACAGATGACTGCGATGCGCGGATGCGAATTTCTGACCGGTCGCGATTCTGACACAGAGCGTGTAAGTGGCGTCAAACCAGAATCCGGCCAGCAGTATCAGCGACGCGATCAGTGGCAGCTGATGCCGGGCATCCAGCGTCAGGCTGAGGATCCCGGCCAGAAGACCCAACAGACCGCTGCCGACGTCGCCCATGAAAATCCGTGCCGGCGGTCGATTGAACCACAGGAACCCGACGACCGACCCGAGCAGCACCCACAAGAACTCCGACACGAAGGCGGCGGGATGACCGATGAGCAGCACGCCGGCGCAATAGATGACGCACTGGCTTGCCGCGATACCGTCGATGCCGTCCATGAAGTTGTAGAGGTTCACCATCCACAGCACGATCAGGAAATCGAGACCGACCACGAGCCAGGTCGGCTGGATCGAGAACGGCGGTACCACCAGCGGAATTGCGATCGGCAGCGTGCCGAGCGCCACGGCAACCGCGACCGCTTGTATCGGCAATCGCACACGAGCGCTGAGATCGCGCAGATCGTCGATGAGCCCGAGCAGTGCGAGCAGTCCGCCGCCGCCGAGTACTGCCCAGCACAGAGGGTCTTGCCCGATCCGGTATACGCACCAGGCGAGAAGCGGCAACGCGATGGCAATGCCCCCCATCGTCGGCGTCGGCGTCGTGTGTGAACTGCGCTGATTCGGAACCGCCAGAACGGAGCCACGCTCGGCCACTACCATCACGATGCGTGTCAACAACGCGGCCGCCACCATCGCGACCGCCGCTTCGGTCATCGATGCGTTCGCCACCATGCGATGACCTCGTCGATCGCGTTCGCCTGCGCGAGTGCCGGAGTCCAGCCGAGCGACTGGCGCGTTTCCTCATCGGCGATCACCAGCGGCTCGAACAGGCGTTGAAACACCGCTTCGCGACCGGCCATGTGCGTGGCGGCGCGCATCAATCTCCGCGGCACCGGCAACAGACGCGGCGAATGTCCGAACGAATGCGCCATCTGCGTCACCAGTTCCCGAACGGAGGGATCGCCATCGTCGCGCGCGTGCAGCACGCGCCAGTCCGCCGTGTCGCGCGCGACGATCGTCAGCAGATCCACCAGGTTGGACCGCGCGATCAGGCTACGCGGCGCGTCGGCGCGGCCCAACGGCAAGGGCCAGCCGCGCGCAACCGCGGCGAGCAGCGTTGCAAAATTGCCTTTCACGCCCGGACCGTACACGAGCGGAGGACGCACGATGGTGACGCGGGTTCCGCCGGGGCGGCGTGCATCCTCGAGGCAACGCTCCGCTTCGAGTTTCGTTTGCGCATAAACGTCCTGCGGATCCGGATCGTCGTCCGGATTCAACGGCACTTCGCTGACGTCGCCGAGCACCTTGATGCTGCTGAGATAGATGAAGCGATCGACCGAGTTGCGTTGAGCGGCCGCGAACAGCAACCGCGTGGTCGCGACGTTGTCACGTCGATAGAGTTCGTAGCGTTCGAGTTCGGTGCCGCGGTCGTCGCGGTGGGCGCGCCCTGCCAGGTGATAGGCCACGGACACGCCGTCGAACCACTCGTCCATGCGCGTCGGACTCTCGGCCGCAAGGTCTTCGCAATAGATCACGCTCCGATCGGAGTAGAAAGCCTCGCCCCGACCGACGGCACGCACCTTCCAGCCGAGCGACCGCAGTCGCTCGCACAATGCGCTGCCGATGAAGCCGCCGGCTCCGGTCACGAGGGCCAGACTCATGCTCGCAGCAACTCGTCGTATATGAGAAAGGTATCGCGCACCACGTCTTCGATCGAATACAACCCTTCAGCGCGCGCCCGCGCCGCCTTGCCGAGCTTGCGCCGCAACACCGGATCCTGTCCGAGCCGCAACATGGCATCGGCGAGCGCGGTACTGTCGCGCGGTTCCACCAGCAGTCCGGTGATACCGTCGCGCACGACTTCACGACATCCCGGCACGTTCGACGCGATCATCGGTCTCCCCACCGCCGATGCCTCGAGCAACGACTTCGGCAAACCTTCGCGGTACGACGGCAGACATACCACGTGCGAACGCCCGAGAACCGCGCCGACGTCGGCGCAATGGCCCAGCCACTCTACGACGCCTTCCGCGTGCCACGCCGTGAGTTCCGTCTCGGTCAACGACGACGGATTCCCTGAATCGACTCCGCCGACCAGCTGAAAACGCCAGTTCGGTTGCAACAGCCGCACCCGGCGCGCCGCCGCGACGAATTCGCGAATCCCTTTATCGCTCAGCATTCGTGCGACCAGCACGAACGTGACCGGTTCCGGCGGTTCGGGTATGCATGGGAAATCGTTCAGGTCGATTCCCGAACCGCGGATCAGATACGTCGCGTGCTCCGGAATTACGGTGTTCTCAACGAAGCTCTGCAGATCTTCCCGATTCTGGAAAATGTACCTCATGTTGTCGTGGCTCAATGCGATTCTGTACAACAGATTCACCAAGCCGCGAACGACGCGAGCCGTGAATCCGCGCTGCGTGAACACGAAACCCATCCCGGGGATCGCATTCACTACCGCGGGCACGCGCGCGAAACGAGACGCCAGCGTTCCGTAGATGACCGGTTTGATCGTCACGTGATGGACGATGTCGGGCGCTTCATCGCGATAGATGCGCAGCAGCGCGAAGAAGGTCTTCAAGTCGCGCAGCGGATTCAAACCGCTGCGCGACAGTTCGAATACGAGACACCGGATGCCGAACGCTTCGAGCGCGTCCTCGCCGGTCGACTCGCCGCACGCAACGACCGGCTCGAATCCGCGGCGCAGTGCTTCCTGCGCGAGGCGCAATCGATGCGATCTGAAAAATCCCGCGTCGTTGACGACGAACAGGACCTTGCGACGGTCGTGGTTCACCAGGGATCTGCGGGACAGCCCATATTTGTCAGTGTAGCCCGGCGAGTTCGAAACCGGAGCCGCGCCGTGGCCATGCAACTCACTGCTCGATTCGCGCGGCATAACGATTCAGTTTCGCGTTTGCGCGAGTATAACCGCGCGCGTTCCAGGCGCTAACTTGGGATGTGGGGTGCGGGGTCGTGGTGAGCGTGTGGGGCGAGAACGCCCCACACGAGGTCCGCACTACTTGACCGTGAGGCGAGCGCGATTCGCATCGACCACGTGTTCGCCGATGCCTTTGACCTGTGCCAGATCATCGACAGCGCGGAACGGCCCGTGCGCTTCGCGGTACTCGACGATCGCCTTGGCACGTGCGGCACCTACGCCGTCGAGCGCAGTCGCCAGCGTAGACGCGTCGGCCGTATTGATGTTCACGGTCATCGGCGCCAACGGCGCCGGTTTGTCGGCGGCCCCGACAGGCACGCCGATCGCCAGCAGCAGCGCGATCGCAATTGCATTCACCAGTTTCAACATTGTCGTTTCTCCGATCTCCAAGGGTGGGTTCGCCGCCGAGACACGGCGAAGACCAACCCTAGAATCGGCGGGCTCGCGGTGTGCACAGCGAAACGCGGAGCCTTGCGTGAGAGTTTGCAGAGCATCGTTGGCGGAGACGCGAGATATGAACTGTCAGAACGCGTCTGCGACGTAGCTGAATCGGCCCCACTTGCGACAGCCCGGGCACTGCCACATCAATCGCCGCGCGGCGAATCCGCAGCTGCCGCACCGGTAGAGCGCGCGATGCGCAAGCGCAGCGTCGGCGAACTCGACGATCAGGCTCGCATGCCGTACCGCTGTCGCGTCGCCGTGGCGGATCTGGAAAGCCGACAACGCACCTAACGCGGAGATCGACGGAAACGTCGCGAGCTGCTCGGTCAATAGACTTTCGGCGCGTTCGAGTTCGTCCCGTGCCTCGTAGTGCTGCGCCAGGGCGCGCGCCACGCGCGAGTCGCTGAAAGCCGCAAGACTCTGTTCGAGAAAACTCGCGAGTTCGTCGGGATCCTCGAGCTCGTTACACGCGCGCGCATACGGGTCGATCGCTTCACCGGCGAGACCCGGCGTGGTCTGCGCGACTTCGCGCAGCGCCTCTCGCGCGCGCTCGGGCTGACCCGCGTCCAGATCGAGGTCCGCGCGCAGCAAACCGATTCGCGGACAGGTGCGGTCGTGTTGCCGCGCCTGGTCGAGCCGGTCGAGCGCGCCGGCGAGATCGCCCTGCGTACGCAGTTGCTCGGCCAGTTCGCAGTGGAAGTGCGCCAGCGCAGTGCGACCTTCGCGATCGCCGCGGCGCACGATCTGGGTTGCGATTTCGATCGCGCGGCTCCAATCGCGTTCGCGTTGATAGACCTCGAGCAGATGCTCCAGCGCGACGCGATCGGTCGCGCCGCCGCGATCGACCAGTTCGCGCAACAGCTGTTCGGCACGATCGAGCAGGCCCGCTCCGAGGTAGTCGCGCGCCAACTCGAGTTCGGCGAGCGCGCGGTTCTCCGCGGAAAGATGCGGACGTTCGAGCAGGTTCTGATGGATACGGATGGCTTTGTCGAGCTCGCCGCGTCGGCGCACGACGGCTCCGAGTGTCAGATGCGCATCGATTCCCGCCTCGCCGACTGGCAGCGCGTCGATGAATCCGTCGATCGCCAGATCGGGCCGGTCGTCGAGCAGATAATTGATGCCTTGATAGTAGTCGCGCCCGAGGTCGCTGATACGGCGCACTCTGCGACGTGCGCGTTCCCGCCGTCCGAGCATGAACCCGAGACCAATCGCGACGACCAGGATCAGATAGAGATCGAGGTGTTCGAACATCAGACGCCGGCAACGTCGCTTTTCGCGCGCGCCAGCTCGGTCTGACTGCGGTCGAGATCGCGCCGTAACCGACGATTGCCGGATAGAACGCGCAACACCTGTACGCCCGCGCTCATCCAGCCGACCGCGACGCCGAGCCCGAACGCACCGATGATCCACCAATAGATGCTGAGTTCCGGTGTGGACCAACCGAGGAAACGCAACGCAACGCCGCTGCGGTTGTCGATCACCGCCAGCACGCTGATCAATACGACCAACGTGAATGCGATCGTCGTGACCCAGCGCGAGAGTTTACGCATGAGGGGTTAGCGCGATCGGCTCTCGCCATCCGCGCGGCCCCGCCCGACCGGCGCAGCCGGCGTCGGGTACTCGGCGAGGCTTTCATTGACGCGGTCTCTGAGTTCTTTGCCGGGCTTGAAGTGCGGCACGTACTTGCCTGACAGGCCGACGGATTCACCGGTTTTCGGGTTGCGACCGATACGGGGTGCCCTGTAGTGCAGCGAAAAGCTGCCGAAGCCGCGGATTTCGATGCGATAGCCCTGCGCGAGCGTCTGGGCCATGTGCTCGATCATGGTTTTGACCGCCAGTTCGACGTCCTTCGCGGACAACTGCGACTGGCGCGACGTGATGCGTTCGATCAATTCCGACTTGGTCATGGCAGTTGCGTTCACTGCGCTGCATTCCAGCATTGCACGCTACCACAGCCAATGCGGGCGTCAACAAAAATATCCTTATTTTTCATGCAGTTGAATGTAAGTCGCAGAATGCGTGTCGGAAAAGCGAAGAGGGGCCGCTTTCGGCCCCAGCACGAGCGCGGATCAGCCCTGATCCTGTCCCATCTGCGCCTTGATGAGGTCACCCAACGTGGTCGGGCCCGGACGGTCCGCTTCTTTCTGTTTGTGCTCTTTCACTGCGCTGCGCTCGTCGTCGATGTCTTTCGCCTTGACGGACAAACCGATGGTGCGGTTTTTGCGATCGACCGAGATCACTTTGACTTCGATTTCGTCGCCGACCTTCAGTACGTTGCGCGCATCTTCGACGCGATCGACGCTCAACTCGGACGCCTTCAGCACGCCGATCACGTCCGCTGACAACTCGATCTGTGCTTCTTTGGGCTCGACGCTCAGCACCTTGCCCTTCACCACGCTGCCGCGATCGTTCGCCGCGGCGTAGTCGGTGAACGGGTCCTGATCGAGTTGCTTGACGCCAAGCGAGATGCGCTCGCGTTCCGGATCGATCGACAGCACCAGCGTCTCGATCTCTTCGCCTTTCGAGTAACGGCGCACGGCCGTCTCGCCGGGCTCGTTCCACGAAATGTCCGAAAGGTGCACTAGCCCATCGATGCCGCCTTCGAGACCGATGAAGATGCCGAAGTCGGTAATCGACTTGATCTGGCCACTGACATGATCGCCACGATTGCAGTTGTCAGAAAAGTCTTTCCATGGATTTGGCTTGCATTGCTTCAGGCCCAGCGAAATACGACGGCGCTCTTCGTCGATGTCGAGCACCATGACTTCCACTTCCTGACCGGCGTGTACCACTTTCGATGGCGCAACGTTCTTGTTGGTCCAATCCATTTCGGACACATGCACCAGACCTTCCACACCTTCTTCGATTTCCACGAAGCAGCCGTAATCAGCAATGTTGGTGACCTTGCCGAACAGGCGCGTACCCTGCGGATAGCGGCGCGCCAGATTGACCCACGGATCATCGCCGAGCTGTTTCAAGCCCAGCGAAACGCGGTTGC
>DATJGR010000279.1:0-16444 GCA_035494855.1 Pseudomonadales bacterium
ATCGGATTTGTAGCGCCGCGCTCCGGCTCCCGGCGGAGGTGGAGGGTTGTCGCGGCAGGACACGCTCGAGCCATCCCAGGTCGCTCCTTCCGGCGCCATCCATGGCGCCGGAGGGTCCTGCGCCATCGAACCCCCACCTCCGCCTCTTGTCGCGTGTCCACCTACGTCGAAGCGTGCCGCCCAAATTTCGAGGAACCGACACGTTCGGCGTAGTCGGTGAACCCGGCTGTCTCTCTCCCCAAAAGTCACAGTGTCGATGTGCACCTCAACGAAGTCGGTGGACCCGATTTCATGAAAGGAGTGGCGGAGGTTCGGTGCGCCGGACCGTCACGCGGCAGGGATGGCGCGGGGCGAGCGCCAGGGATGGCTCTCTTGCGTGTCCGGCGCACCGACCTCCGCCGCTCCAACCGCTATATCGAAGTCGCCTTCAAGGCGCTCAAGGCGCTGGCAAGTACGCTGCGATCGGATCCTGCCGATAAAACCCCCGCAACTGCGCATACACGTCCGGGTACGCCTCGATCAGCACGTCGGGAGCGGCGAAGAACAACTCACTGACGACGGCGAAGAACTCGGCTGGATCGGTGCCCGCGTAGTCGTCGAACGGCGGTTCCTCGTTGCGATCGAGTGTCGCGTTGAACGCTTCGAACGCGCTCGTCATCACGGTGGACCAGGACGCGACATTCATGTCCGAGTGCAGCGGCGGGAGGCCGTTCGGTGCACCGGTCGATTCGTCGAGTTTGTGCGCGAACTCGTGCACGACCACGTTGTAGACCTCGTCTGACGGTAGCGGCCGTGCCTCTTCCCACGACAGAACCACCGGGCCGCCTTCGGCGGACTCGCCGTCGAGTTCCTCGTAACCGGTGTGCACGACACCATCCTCGTCGTGCACTTCGCGGTGCGCGACGAACGCGCCAGGGTACAGGATGATCGTGTACCAGCCGCGGTAGAAATCGAGGCCGAGGTTCAGGATCGGTAAACACGCCTGTGCGGCGACGGTGATCCGCATCTCGTCGTCCACCACCAGCTCGTGCGCGCCAACGATCTTCTTCTGGTGCAGGAACAGCGTCGTCAGTTCGCGCAACCGCGCCAGTTCACCGTCGTCGAGCCGGTCGAGAATGTGCAAAGCGTCGGTACAACGCTGCCACAGGTCATCGGTCATGGCGTGGCGTTCGAGGATGCGGGCGCGACGCCACGCGCGAATGCGGTCGAGCATCAGACGGGCGGTCTTCGGCGCGCGCTGATCACCCCGGTGCTGAAGCCGAGCCAGTGCATGCGGCCGAGATAACGGGCGTGTTCGATCTTCAGGCACAGGTCCATCACCACGTCGAGTCCGGCTTCTCGCGCTTGCGCGGCGCCCGCTTCGTGGACGACGCCGAACTGCAGCCACAGCGCTTTCGCGCCGATCGCGGCGGCATCGGCCGCGATCTGCGGTACCACGCTCGGCTCGCGAAAGACGTCGACGATGTCTACCGGCACGTCGATCTGCGCGAGGTTTTCGACGCTGCGCTGGCCCAGCACTTCGCGTTCGCGTGGGTTCACCGGTATTACGCGAAAGCCGTGCCGGAGCAGATAGAAGCCAACGAAATGACTCGGCCGCAGCGGGTTTGCCGACAGGCCGACCATCGCGATGGTGCGGGCGCCTGAAACCAGCCGCTGGATGACCGCCGCGTCCTGGTACGGCTTCATCAACACCTCACTCATTGCGCACTGCCGCCAGCCCTTGTTTCAGGTCCCAGATCAGATCGTCGGCATCCTCTATGCCGATCGAAAGGCGGATCGTGCCGGGGCCGATTCCAGCCGCGGTCAGTTCGGCATCGCTCAGCTGGCGGTGCGTCGTGCTAGCCGGGTGGATCACCAGCGATTTCGCGTCGCCGACGTTCGCGAGGTGCGAAAAGATGTTCAGCGCGGCGATGAACGTGCGGCCTGCGTCCCGCCCGCCGGCCAGATCGAAACAGAACACCGCTCCGGCACCGCGGGGCAGGTATTTGTCGCGCAACGCGCGATATGGACTGTCGTCGAGGCCGGCATAGCGCACGCGTTCGACTCGGTTGTCGGCAGCCAGGAATTGCGCCACAGCAACGGCGTTGGCGACGTGTGCCTTCATGCGCAGCGGCAGCGTCTCCAGTCCTTGCATGAACAGGAATGCGTTCAGCGGCGCCAGCGCGGCGCCGAGATCGCGCAGTGTTTCGGCGCGCAGCTTCATCAGGTAGCCGTACATACCGAACGTTTCGTGGAACGCGAGGCCGTGATAAGCCGGAGACGGCGCCGCCACGATGGCATAACGGCCGTTCGACCAGTCGAAGCGTCCCGCATCGACCACCACGCCGCCGATGCTGGTGCCGTGGCCGCCGATGAATTTCGTCGCAGAGTGCACCACGATGTCGGCGCCCCATTCGAGCGGACGGCACAGATACGGTGTGGCGAACGTGTTGTCGATCATCAACGGCGCGCCGTGATCGTGTGCAACGTGCGCGAGCGCTTCGATGTCGAGCACGTTGCCGGCCGGGTTGCCGATCGTCTCGCCGAACAGCAGCTTGGTTTTGTCCGTCAGCGCGTCACGCCACGCATCGACGCGATCCGGATCGACGAACGTGAGGTCGATCGACAGCTTGCGCAGCAGGTGCTTCAGCTGCGTCACCGTGCCGCCGTACAGCGCGCTCGACGCAACGACGTGGTCGCCGGGCTCGAGCATCGTGAACAACGCCGCCGTCTGCGCGGCGAGCCCGCTCGCGAAGGCCACGCCGCCCACACCGCCTTCGAGATTCGCGATGCGTTCTTCGAACGCAGCCACGGTCGGATTCATGATGCGCGAGTAGGTGTTGCCGTACTCCTGCAGATTGAAATACGCGGCCGCCGCATCCGCGTCTTCGAACACGTAGCTCGTGGTCTGGAAAATCGGGATCGCCCGCGCGCCGGTCACCGGCTCGGGCCGCGCACCGGCGTGCACGGCACGGGTGTGAAATCCGAACGAGCGCGGCGGCGCTGCCATCAGTTCAGAACCTGGCCCGCGGGAATATCTGCGTATTCCCACGCCACTTTCTGCGCTTCGCGGGTTTTGGTCGCGTCCTGACCCTGTGCCGCCATCGCTTCACCGAGTCCCCACAGCGACCAGCCATTGTTCTTGAAGTAGGCGAGGTCTTCGTTGAACACGCGTTGTGCGTCGGCCGGGCGCTTCGCGCGCAGATACGCTGCGCCAAGGCTCTGCCGTACCGGATAGAACCAGTACGGCGGTTCGGTGTACTGCAACGCATCCTGCGTCTTCACCGCGCGTTCCAGCGCGCTCACCTCCGCCGGGTGGTCGCCGTGCGCATTCGCGATCGCTGCCGTCACGAGATCGGTGGCGACGGACACCATGCCGTTGATGATCTCGGGTTTGCCTTGAATCGGCACCGCGGCGCCGAGGTTCGTATTCGCCTGCAGCGCCTTCAATTCGACGTTGGCGTTCGCGAGGTCGCCTTTGTGGGCGTATGCAACGCCGCGTCCGTAGTGCCACATCGCGGTTGCGAACGGCACGCCTTCCGGCGGCGCCGGTTCGGCGAGCATGTCGTCCCACAGTCCGAACCGGACCAGCGTGTAGATCGGTACCGGCAGGTACTGCTGCACCTCGGGCGTGGAGCGGGCGAAATCGAGCGGCACGTGTTGCGCCATCTTGCGCGCGGTGTCGAGCGACAGTTTCTTCTGGCCTTCCATCATCGCCGCATACCACAGGAAGTGCAGGTTGTGCGGGTAATACACCGCCGGATAGAAACCCTGCGCGTTGCATTGCGCGATGTAGTCTTCGTCCGCCGTGGCGGCGAGTTCGTTCGCGGCAACGGCGTCGTGATAGCGGCCCACCCGCAGGAAGATGTGCGCCGGCATGTGCACGAGATGGCCCGCTACGGGAACGAGGTCGCCCAGTTCGTCGGCCGCGACTTCGGCGCGTTCGGGCGTTGGTGTCGCTTCTACCGCGTGAATGTAGAAGTGGAGGGCACCGGGATGCTGCGGGTCTGCCGCTTTCACGCGTTCGAGCTGAGCCAACGCGATCGTCGTTTCCGGTTTCGGCGATCCATCCGGTTTGTAGTAGTCCCACGGGCTCAGATCCATCAGCGACTCCGCGTACAGGGTTGCCGCATTGAGATCGTCGGGGGACGCGGCGACGAGCTTCGCCATGGCATCGGCATAGGCGCGATCGAGCGTTGCGCGCCCCTCACCGGATTCGCTGTAACGCGCCGAAACCGCGTCGATGTACGCCTGCTCCTGCGGGGATTCGTTCGCGCGCAGCGACTGAGCCATCTGCAGCGCCTTCCAGGCTTCCGGCACGGCTTCCTTCGGCATCGGCTGATTGATGTTGGGGCCGTACGACAACGCGACGCCCCACCAGCAGATACCGCACGTCGGATCGAGCCGCGCGGCTTCCTTGAACGACCGGATCGCCTCGGCGTGGTTGAAGCCGTACATCAGGGTGAAGCCCTGATCGAAATACTTCTGTGCCTGCTGCGACTGCGTCGAAATCGGCACGTGCAGCGGACCGATGCCGTGCAGCAGCGGCGCGGTCGTTCCGTCCGGCTGCACCGCGGCCAGTGTCTGACCGGCGGGCGCGGAGTCTGCCGCGTGATGCATCTCGCCTTCGGGTTTCGGAGCGTCTCGATGACAAGCCGACGCAAGAATCGCCGCGGCGCCGAGCGCCGCCATTCGCAGAAGATTCATGGTGGGTGCCTATTCGTTTGCCGGGAGGCGCAAACGATAGCAGATAGGGGCGGCCTTGGCGGAGCTACGCAGTGCGGCGCAGGCATACAATCGCGTGATGCAGACCGACAACGGAACCGACGTCGACCCGGCGCTGACCGAACGCCTGGGACCGCACGCGCGCAAACGGCTCGCGATCGAAGCGGACCATGCGGCTGAGGTCGAATCGCGGCCAAGCGTGCGCGACTGGTACCGCGCGCCGGCTTTGATCCGAGGCTGCCTTCGCATGGTCGGTATGCTGAAACGCGCGCGCCGCAATGCACTCGACATCCGCATCGTGGAAAATCACCTGCCGATCGTCGGGCTCGACCCGGCGTTCGACGGCTTCACGCTGCTCCACCTCTCGGACCTGCACGTCGACATCAACGAGACCTTCGTGCCCGCGTTGCTGGAGCGCCTGGCGCGCGTCGAATACGACGTCTGCGTGATGACCGGCGACTATCGATCGAAAACGTATGGGCCGTCCGATGCGACGATCGACGGTATGCGCCGCATCTGCGCCGAGCTGCACGATCCGATGTATGCAGTGCTCGGCAATCACGACGGCATTGCGCTCGTGCCTGCGTTCGAAGCGATGGGCATTCGGATGCTCATGAACGAAGCGGTCACGCTGCAACGCGGCGACGCGCGGATCGCATTGGTCGGCATCGACGACCACCACTTCTTTCGTCTCGGCAGCATTCCCAAAGCGATCTCCGGCGTGCCGGCCGAGGTTCCGACCATCCTGCTGTCGCACGCCCCCGAGATCTATCGTCAGGCCGCGCAGGCGGGGCTCGATGTGATGTTGTGCGGCCATACCCACGGCGGACAGATCTGCCTTCCGGGTGGACATCCGATCACGGTCGATTCGGCGATTCCGCGACGGATGGGTCGCGGTGCGTGGCGGCGACGGAACATGGTCGGATACACCTCGCCCGGCGCCGGAACGTCGATCGTCGACGTGCGGATCAATTGTCCGCCGGAGATCACACTGCATCGGTTGCGCGCAGTCCCGGGCGCTTAGTCCTCGAGCCGGGCGGCTACTCGAACGTGACCAGATGAGCTCGACCGCTCGAGCTTCTTCGTCTGCCAGGCCGCCGTGACGGTTGCTTCCTTTGGCGCTACGAATCAACATCGCACCGAAGCACGGTCTTTTCGGGACGATCATGGCGAACCTCCCGCGCATCGAAGTTCCGCACGTCGACTACGGTTCCGAGGAAGCGGCGATGTCGCGTTACCGGGCCGACGGCGAGCGCCGCGCGAAAACCCTCGGCAACCGCGGGCCGATCCGCTTCGACGCGAACGGCAACCTCGAGCCCGCGATTCTCCAGGCTTACTCGCGATGCGGCTTCTACGTCTTCGAAGGCGTCCTGAAGGAAGACGAACTCGCCGACATCGAACGCGATGTCGCCGATATGTTGGCGCGCGCGCCGGCGACCCGCGGTGCGAGCGTCGACAAACGAGGACGCCCCGCGTTGGGCGCGGACTGCACCGCGCCGAACATCAGCTGGGTGAAGCCGCTGTCCGATCCGCTCGGCGGCACCGACCGCGCGAATGGACGTCATCCGGCGAAGATGTTCGAACCGGAAGCACCGGCGGACGCACCGGATTACGTCGTGCAGCTGATCCTCGGTTCGCTGCAGTTCTCCGATGCGTGTCTGCGTGTGTACGGCCATCCTGAACTGCTCGCGGTCGCGGCGGCAGTGAACGGCGCAGACTTCACGCCGTTCAACGAAGCGGTGTGGATCAAGCAGGCGCGGCTCGGCGGATCCGTGGCGTGGCACCAGGACGGCTGGACGCACTGGGACAGTCCGCAGTTCGACGAAGGCACGCACGGTTTCAACTTCATGGCGCAGCTCTACGGCTGCAACGCGGCGAACGGATTGTGGGTAGTGCCCGGTTCGCATCGCACCGGCAAAGCGGACATCAAGGCAATGGTCGAAGCAGCCGGTTCGGATCGGTTGCCCGATGCGGTGCCGCTGATCTGCGCCGCGGGGGACGTGGCGATCTGCAACCGCCAGGCCATCCACGGCTCGTTCGCGAACACCAGTGACGACGTGCGCGTGACGATCAACTTCGGCTTCCACAGGCGCGCCTCAGTGCTCGGCGTCACCAGCGGCGGAGTGCACAATCCGGTCGCCGAATACGACGACGCACGCATCCGCGAGCGCTCACGACTGATCCTCTACGCGATCGACGCGCGCAGACAACGCTTTCCGCGCGAGACATCGTATCGATACGTACCGCTGGCGGGGCAGGAAGCGCGGTACCGCTGGACGCCGGCCGCCAAGGCCGACATCAAGGACTACAACCTGTTGGACCTCGGCATCTAGTCTCGTGGCCGCGCGTTCGGAATACCGGCGTCGCGCCGCGCACGCCGCAATGCTGCTGCTGACCACGGGGTCGGCGTGGGCGCAGGATGCTGGGGAAATGCCGGGCGCGCCTGCCTCAATTACGGCGTTGGACCGTGTATTGCCCGCACAGTCCGGAACGATCCTGCCTCCGTACGAACCGACGCTCGCCAGGCCCGATCCGCTCGTGGGCGCAACGCGCGTGTCGATTTCGGCCATTCACATCAGCGGCAATTCCATCCTCGGCCCTGAACTCGCCGCGGTGGCGGCGAAGTACGAAGGGCGCACCCTGTCGCTTTCCGAGCTGCGCGAACTCCAGGACGAGCTGTCGCTGGTCTACGTACAGCGCGGCTATCTCACGTCCGGAGCGACCCTCACGTCGCTCGATGCCGACATACTGCAGGTGCAGATCGTCGAAGGTCGTCTCGAATCGATCCGCGCGCAGAGCGACGGCCGCTATCGCGGCGAATATGTTGCCTCCTATCTGGAATCGTTCGGCGACCTCCAGCCGGTCAACGCCTTCGACATCGAACGCCGACTGCAGGCCTTGCAAAACGAGCCGCACGTTTCTGGCGTGGACGCGCGCCTCCTGCCGGGCGAACAAAGGGGCGATGCGATACTGCTGGTCGAGACGCGGGAAACGCCGCCATTGAGCGCCAGGTTCGAAGCAAACAACTACCAGACTCCCGCGGTTGGTGCATGGGGCGGCCAGGCTGGCGTCGGATATCACAATCTCGCGGGGCGCGGCGACCAGCTGGATCTGGCGTTTCGGGATACGCAAGGCTTGTGGGAGTTCGATGGCCAGTACTCGATCCCGATCAGTCCTGATGGCACGCGCGCAGAGCTGTATGGGTCGGCGATGCACAGCGAGATCATCGACGGTCCGTTCGACGATCTCGACATCAAGGCAGATTCCGAGACCATGGGCGTCAAGTTCGTGCACCCGTTCTCGCGAGATCCGGCGAATCTGTTCTCGACCTCGCTAACTGGAGAGTGGTGGCGCAGCAAGACCTATCTGCTAGGCAGCGGGTTTTCGTTCGTCGAGGGACCGGACGACGGAGTTGCCAAAGCCACCGTGGTGCGCGCAGGTGCCGATTGGCGAAAGCGCAGCGCGCGGTCTGTTTTCGCCGCGTCGATGCAGGTTTCGGTAGGCCTGGATGCCCTGGACGCGACGCAGGCGCACGGCAACGCGCCCGACGGCGAGTTCGTGAGCACCCGGCTTCGAGCGCAGTGGGCGCGCCGGGTCGATTTTCTCGACAGTCAGTTCATCACGCGATTCGACGCTCAATTCGCGAATCGGGCGTTGCTCGGGATGGAGCAGATGACGCTGGGCGGACGTTGGTCCATTCGCGGCTACCGCGAGAACACGCTCATTCGCGACAACGGTGCGATCGGCTCCGTCGAGTGGCGCGTGCCGCTCTTCGTCGAAGCGAGCGGACGCGTCGTGCTCGAGATGGGCCCCTTCGTGGATCTGTCGTACTCG
This sequence comes from Pseudomonadales bacterium, assembly GCA_035494855.1. Lineage (GTDB taxonomy): Bacteria > Pseudomonadota > Gammaproteobacteria > Pseudomonadales > Azotimanducaceae > DATJGR01. The sequence continues at coordinate 8,539 of DATJGR010000279.1, forward strand.
TGGAACACGAATCGCGGCGAAATCGGCCCGCACGATCTCAATAGCGCCGGCCTTGGGTTGAACTGGCGTCCGCTCGATCACGTGCACTTCGAGTTGTATTGGGGTCACGAGCTGGACCACATCGATTACCCCGGCAAGGACAAGCTGCAGGACGCCGGCGTACATCTCGGTCTCGAGGTCAGCACGCAATGAACGGACTGATCAGGCGTTCGTTGAGTCTGATCGCGGCGCTGAGCGCACTGTCGTCGAACGCCGACGTTGCCACCTCGATCATCCGCGACGGCACGGTGGGAAATCCGGACATCACGCTGCAGCCGGTTCGCGATGGTGCGGGCGTCGTCGAGATCGGCGAGAGCATGGGCAATCGCCCCGGGGGCGGCGTGAACCTGTTCCACAGCTTCACGACATTCGACGTCGCAGCGGGCGACAAGGCACTGTTCAGCGCCGACCCGGCATTTCTGACGCGCAACATCATCAGCCGCGTGACGGGAGGTTCGCCGTCGACGATCGAAGGTACTCTGGCGTCCAACGTCACCGGTGCCGCGCTGTATTTTCTGAATCCGAGCGGCGTCGTATTCGGGCCGCACGCGCACGTCGAGGTGCCCGGTGCGGTGCACGTCGCAACCGCGGCAACGCTCACCATGCTGCCTGACGATCCCACTGGGGCGCTGACGTTCACCGGCGCGGCACGTCTGGCCATGGCGCAACCGACGCGCTTCGGATTTCTCGGCCAACCGGTCGTGCTGGCGATCGAGGGCAGCGCGCTGAACGCAGCAACCGGCAGCGTGCTTTCGCTGGTCGGGCAGGATGTGCGGATCGGCGCGGGTTCAGCACCCGCCGCCTCATGCGGCGTCGCGTGTCTGCAGGCGCCGGGCGGCGCGATCCGGATCGCGGCGGTGGGCGATGCGAGCAGCGTGCCGATCGACCTGCGCAGTTACGTGCCCGGAAGCACCGGGCTCGTCGACATTGCACCCAACGTACTCGTCGACGCGCGCGGCAGTCGTGCCGGCACGCTGGTGATTCGCGGTGGCGACGTTCAACTGGGCGCGGCACGTTTGCGCGCCGACCTCGCCGGGACCGGTGCCGTCGGGCGGGCAATCGACGTGGCCGCCGGCGGAACGTTGCGCCTCGACGGCACTGTCATGGATGTGACGACCGATGGCCCGCGCCGGACCGGTTCGATCGGGTTATCCGCGCAGGATCTCGTCGTCACGCAAGGCACGACGCTGACGACGGCGCCGTGTAGCGGCTGCAGCGGTGGTGCGGGTGGAGGCATCCTGCTCGACGCCGAGAACCTGCTCGACATGAGCGGCACGCGTGTCGTGGTGTCGACGCAGACCGCCAACGCGCTGGCCGCTGGCAACGTCGACCTGCGCGCAGATCAGGTCAGGCTCGATGGTGTGCGGATCAGTTCGTTTACCACCGGCGCGGCGGCGGCCGGCTCGATCGGCGTCGAAGGCACAGAGATCGATCTCACCAACGCGGCAGACCTGCAGAGTTCGAGCGGCGCATCGGTCGGCGGTGGCGGTGGTGGGGGCGGCGGTTCCGGTGGCGGAGGCTCGGGCGGCGGTGGTTCGGGCGGTGGCGGCTCCGGTGGTGGCGGCCCGGGCGGCGGGGGCTCGGGCGGCGGCGCAGGCGGCGGTGGCACCGGTGCAGCCGTCGCGACAGGTGCCGGCGGCAATGTGGAGCTGCGCGCCACGGAGCGCTTCACCGCGCGCCACAACGTGAATGTTGGCGCGAACTCGAATGCGGCCGGCAATGCCGGCAACGTCGTCGTCGACGCGCCGATCTTCGAATTGCTGGAAGGCTCGCGCCTGTCGAGTTCCGCCGCATCGACCGGCAATGGCGGCAGCATCCTGATCCGCGCGCCGACGCGCATGGTGCTCGCGGGCTCGAGCAACCCCGGCGATCCGGTCACGGACCGCGGCTCGCGGATATCGGCGAGCTCGGCATTCACCGCAACAGGCAACGCCGGCACGATCGACATCGCGGCCGGCGACATGTTGCTGTCCGACGGCGCGCGCGTCTCGACGAGCACGTCGGGCGTCGGCAGCGGCGGCGAAGTGCATATCGCGGTCACGGGTGAAATCCGCCTTACTGGCGCGCGTGCCGACGGCGACGGAACGTCGATTCGCGTCGCGAGCGAGGTGGAAGACACCGAAGTGGGCGGTGTGGGTGCGTCGCGCACCGGCAATGCCGGCGACATCCGCATCGAAGCGCCCGGGGTCTATCTCGAACCGGGTACGGAGTTGCGCAGTTCGACGTCGCTTCCCGGCCGCGGCGGCACGATCACGCTCGACGTTGGAACGCTCGACATCGACGGCGCCAGCGTTGCGGCGACCAGCGTTGGCGTCGGTTCCGGCGACGCCGGCAACATCCGCATCGGCGTCGGCACCACCGGTGGCGCGCCGATCCATCCGCTGGCGCTGGTGCAGGTGGTCAACGGCCAAATCGCCACGTCGGCCGAAGATGCCGGCGGCGGCGACATCGTCATGCAGGGTCCGGGCTCATTGCGCTTGAGTCAGTCTAGCGGGGTCGATGCGAGCGATACCGGCGGCGAAGGCGGCAACGTATTCGTCAACATGAACAACGACATCGTCGTGATGGACACGAGCCGGATTCTCGCGCGGGCGGCCGTCGCGGGCGGCGCCGGCGGCGTCATCGAACTGACCACCGATGCGTTCGTGAAGTCGCCGGAAGCCGAGGTGGTGGCCGAGAACGCGGTCGTCATCAACTCACCCGACACCGATCTGGGCAGCCAGGTCGCGTCGCTGCCGGCCGACTATCTGAACGCGAGCGCGATGTTCCGCGAACCGTGCGCTGCGCGCGGACACGGCGAACGCGTTGGCAGTTTCACGGTGGCCCGGCAGACTGGTCTGCCCCCCGGACCCGACGGACTGATTCCGGTTTTCGCCACCGATGCGGCAGCCCCAACGGATTCATCAGGTGGCGCATTCCTCGGCGGGCATTACGCGGAGGCCGTAACGTTGCTGAACGCCGCGATGGCGCAGCATCCGGGTGGTTCGGCCGATCAGTTGCTGCAACTCGGCGAAGCGCGCCAGGCACTCGGTGAGTTCGACGCATCGCTGGCACCGCTGACGCACGCCGTTTCGCAGAGCGATGCCGACACCCGCGTCGCCGTGCTGCAGGCGTTGGCCGGGGCGTACATGGCGCTCGGGGAGTTCGACCGCGCCGCTGCGTTGCTGACGGAAGCCGCGGCGCTGCCGCAGGACAGTTCCATGCTGGCGCGCAGTGCGCTGCTAGACGGCAACCTGGCCCGGCTGCGCGGCGACGATGCCGCGGCGGGCGCAGCGTATCGACGGGCAAGCGATGGCGCCGCGGCCGGTTCGCTGGTTCGAGCGCAGGCGCTTGCCAGCGCGGCGCGTCTTGCAGCGGATTCGCGCGACGCGACGCTGGCGATCGATCTGGCGGTGCAGGCGGCCGACGCCGTCTCGCCGCTGCCCGACGATCATGCGCGATGGTTCATCGAAACCCATCTGGCGTTGACTTACTCGCGCGCCGCGGCGGCGGACCCGGCGCTTTTCGCCCCGTCATTGCGCGCGGCCTACGGGCACCTGGTGCGAGCGGCTGCCATCGCGCGCAGCGAAGACAATCCGCGCGACGCGTCGGTGGCCGACGGCGAACTCGGCGCGCTCTATCTGCTCGAACGACGGCTCGACGAAGCGCGCAGGCTGACGCAACAGGCGATCGCCTCCGCCGATCGGGCCGGTGCGCTCGACCTGCGCGTCCAGTGGTACTGGCAGGAAGGGCGCATCGCGTGGTTGTCGGGTGATTCCGACGGCGCGTTGACGATGCTGCGCAAAGCCGTCTCGGATCTGGATCAGATCCGATTCGAGGGGCGCGCCGGATTGATTCCGGCGAACTATCGGTTCGCCGATCAGGTGGCGCCGATCTATCAGGATCTGTTCGAAGTGCTGCTCGCGGTCAGCGATCGGCAAGACGCGGCGCAGCAGCAACAGTCGTTGCTCGAAGCGCGCCAGGTGGTCGACGGTCTGCGCGAAGCGACGTTGCGCGACTACTTCCACGACGAATGCGTGAGCCTGCTCGAGGCGGCCGCCGTGCCGCTCGATCGCGTGGCAAAAGACACGGCGGTGCTTTACCCGGTGCTGCTCGACGATCGGCTGGAACTGATCGTCAGCTTCGGCGGGCGCATCGAACGCCATTCCCGGCCGTACGACCGCGCCGAATTCAACGCCCACGTCCGCGCGTTCCGCCAAACGCTCGAGAACCGCACCACGCGGGAGTATCTGCCGCACGCGCAGTGGCTGTATCAGACGCTGCTCGGCGACGTGGCGGACGAGTTGGCGCGCGGCGGCGCAACGACACTGGTATTCGTGCCCGAGGGGCAACTCTATTCGATACCGCTCGAAGCGCTGCACGACGGCAACGGCTTTCTCATCGAGCGTTTCGCGGTCGCGATCACGCCGAGCCTCACGTTGATCGCGCCGCGGCCGCTCGGTGCGGCGCCCGGCGGCGTGCTGCTGGCGGGAATGAGCGAGTACGGCGGCGGTGCGCCCGATCTGCCATACGTGCCGCGTGAACTGAGCGGCATTCAGGCGGAAATCGGCGGCACGATTCTGCTGAACGACGCGTTCAGCGCGCAGGCGTTCCGCGATGTGGTCGCGAAATCGCAGCCGTCGATTGTCCACGTCGCATCGCACGCCACGTTCACGGGCGCATCAGAAACCAGTTTCGTGCTGACGCACGACGGCCCGCTGAACATGACCACGCTCTACGACGTGGTCGCGCAGTCGCGTTTCCGCGAACCGCTCGAACTGCTCACGTTGAGTGCATGCGAAACCGCGACCGGCGACGAGCGCGCCGCATTGGGGCTGTCGGGCGTGGCGATTCGCGCCGGCGCACGCAGCGCGTTGGGAACGTTGTGGACCGTCTCCGACGAAGCGAGTCAAACCGTATTGACCGACTTCTATCACGAGCTGGCCAGCGGCAGCCTCTCCAAGGCGCAGGCATTGCAACGCGCGCAGCGCAAGACGCTCGCCGATCCGCGGCTCCGCCACCCGTTCTACTGGTCACCCTATGTTCTGATCAGCAACTGGCTCTGATCGAAGCGACGCGTCAGCTTGCCGGAGTTTTGCGCACGTATTGCGCCACCTGCGCGAGTTCCGCCTGATCCAGCAACGCCGCGCGGTACTCGCGCAGCCGGGCGTCGTCGGTCGATTGGGCGATCAGCTCTTCGACCCGCTGCAGCGCGTCGTACCACAGACCGCGCTCGGCCAGGTCGAAGACGGCTTCGGCGCCATCGGGCGTCGAGCCGGCCGCCGCCACCCGCTCCAGCGTTCCGATCGCGACCACGTCGCGCGAGCGGCGTTCGGGATCGTGGACGATCGCTACGGACCATTGATACTCCACGCCGTCGTCGAGCAGGACGTTCGCGTCGTGCAACGACACCGCGTGGATGCCGGCACCGAGCGGGCCGTCGATGCGGACTCGCCGGAGCGGCGCAACGGCGTCGGCTGTCGTCAGCACGAATTCGAACGGACCGACATCTGCGGCGGACAGGAACCAGTACAGCGTCGGCTGGGCCTGTTGCGTTTGCCCGGTCTGCGGTGGTGACAGCACGGTCAGCACCTCGCCGGCATGCGTACCGGTGGAGAGGCTGCGCGTTCCGCCGCCGACGCGCGTCTTCGGCGCGCCACGCCGCGGCGGCGTGTACACGGGCAGACCCTCGGGACGACCGACCGCTGCGCTTGCGACCGAGTCGGTTCTCGCTGTCTGAGCGCCGGACGCAGGCACCGGTACCGATGGCGGTGGATCTAACGGAACTGCAATGGGGGCCGGCTTGGCCGGTGCCGTCTGCTCGTCGGCGCACACGGCGTTGCCGTGTGCGAGCCACAACAGGCAGGTCGCCAGCAGGGTTGGTGTATTGACGTTCATGGCTGCAGTGCCTCCAGCACAGATGACTCGCCATTCGAATTTTCATCGAGTACGACTTCGTAGACAGTAATCGGCATGTGTTTGCCTTTCAGCCGCACGGCCGCAAGCGCGCGCGTCGCGAGTTTCGCGTCGAGATGCGCGCGGGTGGTACCGCTGACGATGATCTGGCACGCGGAGCCCCCGTCGAGGCGCGGGTCGTCCAGCGCCTGCAATCGGGCCGCGAGGTTGACGGCATCGCCGACCGTCGTGAACTTGAGGCGTCGTTCGCTGCCGACGGTGCCGGCCACGACGACGCCGGTATGAATGCCGATGCGTATCGCGTACGAGGTCTGCTCCGGCGCCGCGCTTGCGTTGAGTTCCGCCGTCACGCGGGCCAGTGCGCGCGCGCACTGGACGGCGCGGCGCGCATCGGCGCCGACCGGATCATTGCCGCCTTCCGAATGGAGAACGCCGAAGTTCGCCTTGATGCCGTCGCCGAAGTAGTCGTCGACCATGCCGTTGTGGTCCAGGATCGTCCGCGTGAATGCCTCGAGCGCGCGGTTCAGCCACTTCATCAGGTCGTCAGGGAGGAGGCGCTCCGAGATCGAAGTGAAGCCGCGCAGGTCGACGAACAAAGTCGTCGCGGTGACGCTCTGCGGTTTGAGCGAACCGTGTTCGATGAGTTCGCCGCGGCGCTCCCACAACAGACTCGCGAGGTCGGCGGAGACGTGCGTCGAGAACAGGTCGTGCAGGATCTGCCGTTCGCGCCGTTCCGCTTGCGCGAGGTACGCGGTCACGAGTCCCGTTGCACCGAGCCAGCCGAGCCAGCCCGGTACGAACGGCACCCAGACGCCGGCCAGGAACGCGCCGTACGATGCGGCGGCAATCGAAATCGAACCCAGAATCCACAACCAGCCGAGGCGCCGCGCCGACGGTGCGGCCAGTCCGGCGATCGCGCCGGTCAGCGCCCACAACAGCATCCACAGTTGTTCGGCGGCGCCGTTCCAACTGGACATCGGACGCTGCCTGTCGAGCGCGAAGCGCAGGAGTTGGTCGGCGATGTGCGCGTGCAATTCGATGCCGGACATCTTCGCCGGCGCCTGCCACAGCCAACGTCCGAGCGGCGCGTAGAAATCGTCCTTCACGCTGTCCGCCGCGACGCCGAGCAGAACGATGCGATCGCGCATCGCGTCGACCGGCACGCGACCCGCGAGCAGGTCGCCGAATGCGAAGGTCTGGAACGTCGGCTGCGCGTAGTCGAGCAGGAACTGATATCCCGCCGCGTCGACGCCGACGTAGCCGCCGTAGTTCGTCGCGAGCGGCGGCACTGTGGTCGGACCGAGTCGCAATTGGTCCGGATCGGTCGGGTCGGCCGCGAGGACGATGCCGTCGCCGGCGAGATACTTCGTCGCAAGGCGCAACGCGAATGCGGATTCGGTCTGTGTCTCCGTATCCATGAACAGCAAGCCGCGGCGCACGATGCCGTCGCTGTCGACCAGCACGTCGTTGAAGCCGACCTGCGACGTTCCGGCCAGCGCTCGCGGCGCCGACACGCCTGGACCACTGTCGTCCGCGAGCTTCGTGACGCTGAATATCCGCGCGTCGCCGCGCAGCACGGCGTCCAGACGAGCGCGCCCCGGTGGTACTTCGATGTCGCGATAGATGTCGAGTCCGATTGCGCGCGGCGCGGCCGCACCGATTCGCTCGAGTGCGTCGCTCAGCTGCTCGTCGGAGACCGGCCACCGTCCGAGCGTAGCGATGTCTTGTTCGGTGATTTCGACGATGGTGACGTAGCGCGACGCGACGGGTTGCATCTGCCGGAGGGTCAGGCCGAGATCGTACGCAAGCAGCTCGTACGGCTGCAGGATTCCAAGACCCCGTCCGAGTGCGATCAATCCGTAAACGAGCAGGCCAAGCGCCACGGCCGTGCCCAATGTCTTGAACGTTTCATTCCTTGTAGGCTTGTTGCGAATCATCGGACGTGTCTGTGTCATCCCGGGTGCATTCTGCG
>DATJGR010000280.1:0-7957 GCA_035494855.1 Pseudomonadales bacterium
GAAGAGATCTTCTATCTCGAAGCGATGGGCGTGGCCGGCGACGGCGAAGCGCCGGCGATGCTGCGCAGCGGCGCGTTCGACATCGGCGGCGACGTGGCGGTGAGCCCCTCGGGCGGGTTGTTGGCGATGGGTCATCCGATCGGTCCTACCGGCGTGGGCCAGATTGTCGAGATCACGCGCCAATTGCGTGGCGAAGCGGGCGTGCGGCAGCACGCGAACGCGCGCGTCGGGCTCGCGCACATGGTGGGCGTCGGCGCTGTGTGCGTCGTCCACGTACTCGGTTCGAATTGACAATATTGCGTCGTCATCCGCGCATCGCGATCGCGCTGGGGATGCTGTTGGCCGTCGTGCTGTGGGCGGTGCTGGTGGTGGCCGGCACGGTTGGCGGCTGGTGGCACCAGAGGCTCGCACCGGCCGGCGACGACGCGACATTCCTCAGCGCGGCTAAGCAGATGATCGAGTCGCGCAATCGCGGCAACGTCGCGTTTGCGCTGATCGAGCACGCCGTTCCTTCCGACGAGTATTTCGTGTCGGTCGGCGACGTGGTGGGACCGCAGACGCTGTTCCAGGTGGCGTCGCTCAGCAAGTGGATCACCGCCTGGGCGGTGATGACGCTGGTCGAGTCGGGCAAGGTCGAACTGGACGCACCGGTGTCGCGCTATCTCACCCGCTGGCAGTTGCCGCCGAGCGAATTCGACAACGACGGCGTCACGGTGCGGCGCCTGCTCAGCCACACCGCGGGACTGACAGACGGGCTCGGTTTCGCTGGATTTCCACCGGGAGTGGAACTGCCGAGCCTCGAAGAGAACCTGAACCATCCGGACGCATCACCCGGACACACCGGCGAGATTCGCGTCGGCACGCAGCCTGGGTCGCGCTGGCAGTATTCGGGCGGCGGCTATCTGATCCTGCAGCTGCTGATCGAAGAGGTTACCGGCGAGCCGTTCGAGGCGTATCTGCAGCGCGCCTTGTTTCGTCCGTTGGGAATGGGGCGCTCCACGTTCACGGTCGATGCGTTGACGCCCGACGTTGCAACCTTTTACGACAGGAACGGCGCGCAAGCGATTCACTACCGGTTCCGGGCGAAGGCGGCGGCATCGCTGTATACCAACGTGGCCGACATGGTGCGCTTCGTTCAGGCGCACTACATCGGCCCTGCCGGCGAACCGATCGGACGCGGTGTGCTGAAGCCCGAGACCGTGCGCGAAATGCGCGAGCCCCACGCCGCGTTGTATGGGGCGGACATATGGGGCCTCGGCGTCATGCTGTTCGCGCCGCTCGACGGCGGCGATTTCATCGCCGGCCACGACGGCAACAACGATCCGGCCATCAACACTTCGGTGCGGCTGAATCCGCAAACCGGCGACGCGATCGTGGTGCTCGAGACGGGCGACTCGACGCTCGCCAGCACGCTGGCGAGCGAATGGGTGTTCTGGCAGACCGGCTATGTGGACTTTCTGATGCTGGCGATTCGGGCAAGCGCTATGGTGAAGACGATCGCGACAGGCGCCGTCGCGATCGTGCTGATCGGATTAGTCGCTGGATGGCGCTTGGGCCGCCGCGCTACTGCGTCAGCTGCGACGTGAACGGTTGCAGGTTCGGATAGCCGGTGGTCTCCCAACCGCCGTCTACGAACAGATTCGAACCCGAGATGTAACCGGCGTCGGCACTTGCGAGAAACAGTGCCGCGGCCGCCATGTCTTCGGGCGTACCCCAGCGCTTCATCGGAATCCGATCCATGTACGCGCCTTCCACCCCGGCGATGTTGTGCATCACGGCGGTCAGCGGCGTGTCGGTGAGGCCCGGCGAAATCGTGTTCACGCGGATGCGTTTCGGGGCGAGTTCGAGCGCCGCGTTGCGCGACAGCATTTCGACGCCGGCCTTGGCGCAACAGTACGCGACGCCGCCGAACATCGGCACGTGCGAGTTCAACGACGCCACGTTGACGATGGCGCCGCCATTGCCGTGCGCGATCATGCTGCGTGCCTCGTGTTTCACTGAGAGAAAGACGCCCTTCAGGCAGACATCGACCACCAGATCCCAGTCGGCTTCCGCGAGTTCGGTGATCTCGCCGAATCCGCCGAGCCCGGCGACGTTGAATGCGACGTCGAGACGGCCAAAGTGCCGTGTGGCGGTACGCACCATTGCTTCCACTTGCGCCTCTACGCGCACGTCAGCGGTGGTGCAGGCGACGGCGTTGCCGAGTTCCTTCGCCGCGGCCTCGAGCGATGCGTCGTTGGCGTCGCCGACCACCACCGACGCGCCTTCCGCGACCAGACGCCGCGTGATCGCGAGGCCGATACCGGAAGCACCGCCCGTGACGAGCCCAACCTTGCCTTCGAACCGGCCGGTGACGATGATCGGGTTGCTCATGGCTGCGACTCGTTTGCGAGAAAGGGGGGGATCATGGCACGTGCGAGCGAACGGGGAGAAGCCGTGTGCAGATGGGCGCTCCTCCTGTTGCTGATCGGGGGTGCCGCACAAGCGCTGGCGGCAGCCGATTTCATTGAAGGGCGAGTTGTTTCGGGCGCCAAGGCCGAAGCGGGTGTGTGGGTGATTGCCGAGACCGCGTCGTTGCCGACGCCGTATCGCAAGATCGTGGTGACGAACGACGACGGTCGCTTCGTGATTCCCGATCTGCCAGCCGCCGAGTATCAGCTGTGGGTGCGCGGCTACGGTCTGGCCGATTCGGCGAGAACGCCCGCCACGCCCGGAACGCCTGTAACGCTGCAGACCTCCGCCGCGGCGAATCCGCAGGAGGCGGCCTTGATCTATCCGGCGAGCTACTGGCTCTCGATGCTGGATCCGCCGGGCCACGATCCCGGTTGGGTCAATCAGTTCAAGCTCGGTTGCCAGCTGTGCCATCAGGTGGGTTCCGCAATAACCCGCACCAAGAACCGGGCGACGTTCGACCTCGGCTTCAAGAAAGCGACCTACATGAACGCGACCGCGGACGGACTCGACCGTCAGCACCTGCTCGACGCATTGGACGACTGGTCGAAGCGGATCGCCGCGGGCGCAGTGCCCGAAGCGCCGCCCCGGCCGCATGGCATCGAACGCAACGTGGTGATCACGCAGTGGGCGTGGGGCGACACATTCACGTACGCGCACGACGAGATCGCGACCGACAAGCGCAATCCGTTGCTGTATCCACACGGACCGATCTACGGCGTGGATCTCGGCAACGATCGCATGCTCGCCGTCGATCCGGTGAAACACACCGCGAACGCGTCGAAAGTGCCAACCGTCGGCGGCTACGACACGCCGTGGTGCAATCTCACGTATCAACCGCTTGGCGCCTCGTCGCCAACGCCTGCAGGCTTCGGTTCGCTCGGATGCCCGGTGGAAAAGGGCATCACCGGATTCGAGGGTCAGTACCCGAACCCGGCCAATCCGCACAACCCGATGTTCGACGAACGCGGGCGCGTCTGGATCACCACGCAGATTCGCCGGGAATGGGGCGACGACCTGCCGACGTTCTGCAAAGGTTCGCCGCCGATCGCGCAGAACTATCACCACCGGCAGCTCGGCTGGTTCGATGCCAAGTCGCAGCAGTACACGCTGATCGACACGTGCTACGGCACCCACCACCTGCAGTTCGACGCAGACGGTGTGCTGTGGACAAGCGGCGATTCATACGTGCTCGGCTGGCTTGATCCGGCCAAGTACGATCCGGCGAAACCGGACACGCTGAAGGCGGCGCAGGGTTGGGCGGAACTCGTCGTCGATTCGGATGGCGACGGCAGGAAAGACACGCCGTTGGTCGGCTTCAACTACGGCGTCATCCCGAATCCCAAAGACCGCAGCGTGTGGACCGCGCAACCCGGCGGCGATCCGGGCGGCGCGCTCGACTACCGCGGACGGCTCGTCCGCTACGACCCCGCGCACGACGCGTTCGAGACCTACACGCCGCCGAAACCGGGCTCGGGTCCGCGCGGCGTAGACGTCGATTCGAACGGCATCGTCTGGGCAGCGCTGGGCGGCAGCGGCCATCTGGCGAAATTCGATCGCTCGAAGTGCCAGCAGACGTGGGGCACCGGCGATCAATGTCCGGAAGGGTGGACGCTCTATCGCAGTCCCGGACCGCTGATGCACACAGGGGCGGGTGCGCAGAACGAGATGGGTGCCGACTTCCACTACTACCTGTTCGTCGACCAGTTCGACACGCTGGGTCTGGGCAAGAACGTAGTCGTGATGAACGGTACCGGTTCCGATTCGCTGCTCGCTTTCGATCAGAAGACCGGGCAGTTCACGGTCATCCGCATTCCGTATCCGCTGAACAGCTACACGCGTGGCCTCGACGGCCGCATCGACGATCCTAACGGCGGGTGGAAGGGGCGCGGCCTGTGGTACACGAATGGTCTCGATCCGATCGTGCATTCGGAGGTGCAGCAGTCGTACGTGGGGCAGGTGCAGCTGCGGCCCGATCCGTTGGCACACTGAACGGTTCCGGCATGACCGTGACCGTACCTATATATAGACGGTATTAGCGGTCGGACAATAAAGAAAGTATCTTCTTGTTTAATTAGGCAGGGAGACTTCCGATGACCGCGCGTCCAACCACGTCGATCCGTGTCGCCAGCCACGCCGAACTGAAGCAGAAGGGCGTAGTCGTGGTGCCGGGTGCCTACCGCCGCATCGCGGTGTTTGCAGACGGCGACGCCGTCTATGCCGTCGAGAACAACTGTCCGCACATGGGATTTCCGCTCGATCGCGGCAGCGTGCGCGACGGCATGCTGACGTGCCATTGGCACCAGGCGAGGTTCGATCTGCGATCCGGATGCACGTTCGATCTATGGGCCGACGACGTGCCGCGCTACGAATCGTGGATCGAGGACGGCGTCGTCTACGTCGACAGGGAACCCAGCGTGTCGTTCGATGCCGCGCATCATCGCGCGCGATTGCAGCGGGGTATGGAACAGAACATCGGGCTGGTACAGGCGAAGAGCATTCTCGCGCTGCTGTCCGACGACGCGTCGGTGGCGCGGATCGTGCGCAGCGCGATCGATTTCGCGTCGACGAACCTCACGGAAGTCACAGAGGGACTGATCCGTCTCGCATGCGTGGCGAGGCTGTACCCGAATCTGTCGAAAGACACCGCCTATCAGGGGCTGTACTACGCGGTGCGCGCGATTGCGAACGAAGCGAGCAGTTCGCCGCCGCGCCGCGCCCGAGAGCCGTTGTTGGAACAGCACGATCTTGCAACGCTGAAATCGTGGATGCGGCAATGGGTGCAGACGCGTCATCGCGACGGCGCCGAACGGACCGCGCTAACGGGCTTGCGCGAACTGTCGTCGCGCGAAAACGCCGAACTGATCTTCACCGGCGCCACCGAACGCCTGTATGCCAACGGCGGGCATGAACTCGAGAGCTGCAACAAAGTGTTCGAGCTCGTTGAAATGCTGGGCGCGGACGACGCGCCAAAGCTGGTGCCGCTGTTGATGCCAGGCCTAACGGAAGCACGCGGGCGCGAAGAGAGCACGAACTGGCACCATCCGGTGGAACTGGTGGGACCGCTGCGCGAACTGGAAGCACGTCTGCCCGAGGTGCTCGATCGGCCAGACGATCCGCAGTGGCGCCCCGACGCCGCGCTCACGCAGCTGATTCTCGGCGAAGAGCCGCTGGCCACCGTCGGTGCGCTGGAAGAAGCGCTGCGGAAGGGCGCCCCTGTGCAGCTGGTGGCGCGCCAGGTCGCTTATGCGGCGGCGCTGCGGCTGGCGCGGTTCGCTACGTCGAACGAAGTGACGGACTGGTTCAACCCGCAGCACACCTTCGTGTACTGCAACGGCGCGTATCAGGCCGTGAAGCGGTCACCGACCCCAGATGTGGTGCGCGGTGTCTTTCACGGTGCGATGTCCGTGTACATGGACCGCTATCTCAACGTGCCGCCGGCGCGTCTGCCGAGCGAACGCAATACGCGCGACGATCTGCCAGCCACGACGGAGGGATTGCGACGCGAACTCCTGCGGGAGCTCGATCAGCGGGCCAACGTCGAACGCGCTGCCGACATCGTGTCGCGTTACGTGTCACTCGACTTGCCGCTGCCGGGGCTGATCGACATGCTGACGTTCGCGACGGTGCGAGAAGATCTCGACTTCCACTCGTTGCAGGTGCTCGAGGCCGGCGTGAATCAGTGTCATGCGTGGGACGACGGTGGAGCGGAGTGCGAGAACATCTTCGTCGGCGTTGCGCGCAACCTGGCCGCGCATTGCCCGACGCGTCGCGCCGGTCAGCAGACGGCGATCATCGCCGAGCGGCTGCACCGCGGCGAAAAGATGTTCGAGGCGTAAAGCCGGGGCAGGCAGTCAGCCCAGCTTGCCGCTGCGGAGGTCGCGCTGGGTCTGCTGGAAGTCGATGTCGCCGATTTCGAGCGTGGCGCCGCAACTGCATTTGAGCTCGCGCCCCTTGGGAAGCTCGTCTGCGGTGTGCTCGTGCACCGTTCCGCACTTCGGGCAGCGGATCGAGAACCATAGCGTCAGATCCGGATCGAGCCAGAAATCGACGAAGGGATCGGCAGAGTCGGATGTCATCTTGGCGATTTGACCGTGTAGTCCGTCTTGAGTTTCACCGGCGTCATCCTTCGAACGTCCGGTCGATCCGCTCGAAGCGGCGCCGGATGAACGGGCGGCTCTCCGGATGCGGCAGGATGTACAGCTGTTTGTCGTCGATTGCGCGCACGACCATCGCGGCCACGTCGTCAACGTTCAGAACTGAACCGGCCAGATCGCTGTTCGCGTCGTCCTGATCCGGCACGCGTGGCGACTTTTCGGTGCCGCCGTAACGGGTGTCGCGATTGCGCTCCGACGTGCCGATGTTGGTACCGACCCGCATCGGGCACAGTACCGAAACGCCGATGTTGTCGTCCCGCAATTCGCGGTGCAGCACTTCCGCCAGCGCCACGACGCCGTACTTCGCGACGCAGTACGGGCCGAGACCGACGTTCGGCACCAGACCCGCGAACGATGCGGTGAACAGAAGGTGCCCGCCGGCCTTCGCGGCCTTCATGTGCGGCAGGAAGGCTTCCACGCCGTGAATCGGTCCCCACAGATCGACGTCGATGATCCACCGCCAGTCGTCGTGACTCATCTCGCTGATCGGACCACCCACCGCGACGCCGGCATTGTTGAATACGATGTGCACGCCGCCGAGCGTTTCGACCACGTCTGTCGCCAGCGCCTGCATCGCCGCGTGATTCGACACGTCGCAGACGCGCGTTTCCACTCGGCCTTTACCGACGGTTTCCACTGCTCGCGCGGCCGGGCCCAACGCGGACGCCTGCATGTCGACCAGCACCAGGTGAGCGCCGCGGGCAGCGAATTGTTTGGCGGTGGCGAGGCCGATGCCGCTGGCGCCGCCCGTCACAACCGCTACCTTGTTCGCAAAATCCATCGACGCACCTCCGACTCAGCGCCAAGCCTAACCCGTCGTTCGGCAATCGTACATTCAGCTCAATTCGTGACTGCGCGCCAGGTCGGAGCGCAGATCCTTGGCGGCCATCAGATAGAAGACCGTCGACATCACGTTGAACAGCAGCACGCTGACGAGTGCCCAGCGTACCGATTCCGCGCCGAGCCCGGTGTAGGCGTTCAGGAGATCCGACGTGGCGCCGACGACCAGCGGACCGAGCCCCATGCCGATCAGATTCAATATGAAAAGCAGGATCGAAGCGGCAAGCGCGCGCATCCGCAATCCCACCAGACCCTGTGCCAGCGCAAACGTCGGGCCGAGGTAATAGGCACCGAGAAATCCTGGGATCGCGCCGATCCAGAACGCTACGAACGGGTCCGGCCACGTATAAAAGGCGGTGGAGAACGGTACCGAGATCAACGTTGCGAGGGCAGGTAGCCAGACGTACCAGCGCACGTCGCGTTTCGCCAGCCGGTCCGCGATGTAGCCGCCGCTGGCGGTGCCGAGAATGCCGGCGAACCCCAGATAGAACAGTGCAGTGCCGATGTCG
>DATJGR010000281.1:0-22252 GCA_035494855.1 Pseudomonadales bacterium
CACCTTCCTCCGTGGCCACTGCGATCGCCGCCAACGCATTCAACACGTTGTGCGTGCCGGCCAGATTGATCACCACGTCGAGCGGCGCGTGGCCGGAGGGACGCGTCGCTCTGAATTTCCACGCCCGCCCGCGCACTTCGATCCGCGTGGCGCGGAAGCCGGCATCGGGTGAAACGCCGTACGTCAGCATCGGACGCGATACCGAGTCGAGAATCGCGCGCACGTTCCGATCATCGATGCACAGCACCGCAACGCCATAGAACGGCAGTCGATGCACGAACTCCACGAACGTATTCGACAAGCGCGTGAAGTCGCCTCCGTAAGTACGCAGATGATCCCGGTCGATGTTAGTAACCACCGCTACCATCGGCTGCAGGTGCAGGAACGACGCATCGCTCTCGTCTGCTTCTGCAATGAGATAGCGACTCGCGCCAAGCTGAGCGTTACTGCCGGTGCTGTTCAGCAGGCCGCCGATCACGAACGTCGGGTCGAGGTTCGCTTCCTTGAATATCGAAGTGATCAGGCTGGTGGTGGTCGTCTTTCCATGCGTTCCGGCAACGGCGATGCCGTGCCGATAGCGCATCAGCTCTCCGAGCATTTCCGCGCGCGCTACCACCGGTATTCGTGCCGCGTGCGCTGCAACCAGCTCCGGATTCGTCGCAGCGACTGCGCTCGATACCACCACCACATCGGCCCCCGCGACATTGTCCGCGCAATGACCGATCGAAACGCTCGCACCGAGTTGTATGAGTCGATCGACTGTGGCGGAGCCCGCTAGGTCGGAGCCTGAAATGCGGTAGCCCTGGTTCAAAAGCACTTCAGCGATCCCGCACATGCCGGAACCACCGATCCCAACGAAATGGATCTGGCGCACGCGCCGCATCTCGGGGACCTGGATCACCACTTAACGTGACCTCCCTCGCTCGAGTTGCACGCGCAGCACCAATCCGAGCAGCGCGCTGCATATGATCAGACTGTTGCCGCCGTACGAAATGAACGGCAGCGTCAGGCCTTTCGTCGGCAGAGTGCCGGTGTTCACGCCGACGTTGATGACGCACTGGATGCCGAGCAGCAGCGCGGCGCCGTAGGCGACGTATCCTGCGAACGGCCTCCGTTCCTCGAGCGCCTGTCCCGCAATGCGGAATATGCGCAACACCAGCGCGATCAGCAGCGCGAACACCACCAGTGCGCCGAAGAGTCCCAATTCCTCTGCGATCACCGCGAAGATGAAATCGTTGTGCGCTTCCGGAAGGTAGCTGAGCTTCTGGATGCCGGCGCCGAGACCGAGCCCGAACAGGTCGCCGCGGCCGAACGCAATGAGCGCCTGGGTCAGCTGATAGCCGCTTTTGAACGGGTCGGCCCACGGGTCTAGAAACGCGACCATCCTCTGCAGGCGATAGGGTTGCAGCACCGACACCACGGCCAGCAGAACGCCGGCCACGAAGACGATCAGCAGGAAGTGGCGCAACCTTGCGCCGGCGAGGAACAGTACTCCGCCCGTGACAGCGGCCAGCACCACGACCGAACCGAAGTCCGGTTGCGCCAGCAGCAGAGCACACAACAGACCGACCAGCGCCAACGGCCGCACAAGGGCGATTGCGTTCGTGGAAAGCGCAGACTGATTGCGCGTCAGATAGCCCGCCAGATACACGACGAGCGCGAACTTGGCCACCTCCGCCGACTGAATCGAGAAGGGTCCCAACCCGATCCAGCGGCTGCTGCCTTTCGCCGCGTGCCCCAGCACCGGAAGGAACACCATCGCCGTCAACAGCAGCGAAGCAATCAACAGGGGTCGATGGATGTCCAGCCAGAACCGGAGCGGAATCACTGCACAGACACATAGCGCCGCGACTCCGGCGAACAGGTAGACGCCGTGCCGAATCACGAAGTGAGCCGGTGCGCCGCTCTTCAGTCCCATCGGATACGACGCAGACGCCACCATGACGAAGCCGACAGTGACGGCTGCAAGCCACAGCATCAGCAGCGAGTAGTCCCATTGGCGCGTCATCGCTGCAGCTCCAGAACCGCCGCCGAGAATTCCCTTCCGCGTGCTTCGAAGTTCTTGAACATGTCGAGGCTGGCGCATGCCGGCGACAGCAACACGATGTCGCCGCTTCGCGCAATGGACCGACACGTGCGAACCGCGTCAGGCAGCGTCGCGACGCGATGCACTGGAACAAGGCCGGCAATGGCTGCCTCGACCGCCGCGGCGTCCTTTCCGAGCGTCACGACATGACGGACGTACTTCGATACGGGTTCCCGCAACGGCGAAAGATCGGCGTTCTTCGCGTCGCCGCCCGCTATCAGAACGATGTGGCGTCGCGCGTCGCCCAATCCCTCGAGGGCGGCCACGCACGCGCCGAGGTTCGTCGCTTTGGAGTCGTTCACGTAGGTTACGCCGTCGATGACCGCCACCGTCTGGGTACGGTGATCGAGTCCTTTGAAGTCGCGCAATGCCTGCAAACATGCGGCGGGATCGCCGCCTGCCGCTTTCGCAAGTGCCATCGCTGCCAGCGCGTTGAATTCGTTGTGTTTGCCGCGTATGCCGAGCGACTCGACGCTGAGATAGCGCTCACCGAACGACGCGAGATAGCGATCGCCGCCATACTCGATGATTCCCCAACCATCGCGCGAAGGCGCGTCGAGCCCCACCGACACCAGGCGATCGACCGCGAACTTCGGTGTGGTAAGCGGATCCGCACGGTTGTAGACCGCCACGTCGCAGCCTTCGAAGACGCGTTGCTTGCTGGCCGCATAACTCGCCAGATCGGGATACCGGTCGAGGTGATCGGCCGTTACGTTCAGATTGGCTGCAATGGCGAATCGCCCGGCATTCAGCCGCTCGAGCTGAAAGCTCGACAGCTCGAGAACGTACGCGTCACGCTCCGGGCTGAGGAGATCTAGCGCGGCCTCCCCGAGATTGCCGCCTACGCCAACGTTGAAGCCGGACGCTCGCAACAGTTCTCCGGTGAGGGCCGTCACGGTGCTCTTACCGTTGGTGCCGGTGATGCCGACGATCGGCGCGGTGGCGTGATCGGCGAACAGTTCAATGTCGCTTATCAACGGAACTCCACGCTCGCGTGCGGCCTTGAGCAGACAGTGGGATGTGGTCAATCCGGGGCTCACGACGATTCGATCGGCGACCGCAAACACACTCGCGTCGCTGGCCG
This sequence comes from Pseudomonadales bacterium, assembly GCA_035494855.1. GTDB lineage: Bacteria > Pseudomonadota > Gammaproteobacteria > Pseudomonadales > Azotimanducaceae > DATJGR01. Next base: position 3,171 of record DATJGR010000281.1, read on the forward strand.
CGAGGATCAGTTCGACACTGGGGTAGTGCGCGCGCGTCGGCTCAGCGAACGGTGGTGCGCTACGCGTATCGACCACCGTCAATCGGTCGGTTGCATTCAGGAAGCGAACGCACGAGTAGCCGGTGACACCGAGGCCGAATATGAAGGTGTGGCGCCGCCGCGCAGTCAACTGCGCGCTCCCGGCTGCATACCCAACACGCGCTGTACAACGTCCAGATCGCTGAACGGATGGCGTACGCCGGCAATCTCCTGATACGGTTCGTGGCCCTTGCCGGCGACCACGACCACGTCGGCCGGCGACGCATGCGCAACGGCATTGTGTATGGCGAGCGCACGGTCCAGTTCGACGTCCACCGCGACGCGATGCTGGAAACCCGTGGCTATCTCTGCCGCGATCGCAGCCGGATCTTCCGACCGCGGATTATCGCTGGTAACCCATACACGGTCGGCGCCCGCTTCCGCCACGCGCGCCATCAGGGGGCGCTTACCCCTGTCGCGATCGCCGCCGCAACCGAACACGCAGACGATCCTGCCGGCGGTGTGGCGCCTCACACCGGCGAGAACTTTCGCGAGCGCGTCGGGTGTATGCGCGAAGTCGATGACCACCAGCGGATACCCGGACGAGCGGACGAACTGCATACGCCCCGGCGGAGCCGTTAGCAGCCGGCCGGCATCCACTACGTCGTCGATCGACGCTCCAGCCAGACAAGCCGCGCCCGCAGCCGCAGCGAAGTTCGCAACGTTGAACTCGCCGAACAGCGGCAATCGGAACGCGCGATGGCCCCATGGCGTAGTCAGCCGGCCTTCGATTCCTGAGTCGCTGAAAGCGAGTTCGGACCACGCCATATCAGCGTCGGACGTACTGCCGAACCGCAGCAGATTCATCGCCGCTCTGCGGTCACGGTAGATCATCCGACCTTGCGGGTCGTCCCAATTCACCACACCGCTGCGCAACGTCGGCCATTCGAACAGGCGGCGCTTTGCCGCCGCATATCGTTCCATCGTTCCGTGATAGTCGAGGTGATCGCGCGTCAGGTTCGTGAATACCGCGACGTCGTATGCGACGTCGGCCACTCGATCCTGATCCAACGCGTGCGAACTGGCTTCCATCGCAACCCACTCTGCGCCGGCCGAGACGAGATCGGCGAGCCTTCGTTGCACCGTTACTCCGTCTTCGGTGGTGAGGTCCGCCGGGCAGTGTTTGCCCGCGAAATTCCAACCGAGCGTTCCGCCGTATCCCGCGGGTTTCCCCGCTGCGGTGAGCAGCATCGCTGCAAACTGAGTGACCGAGGTCTTGCCGTTCGTACCGGTCACACCGATGCACCCGAGCGTACGGCTCGGATGATCGAAAAATCGCGCCGCGATGCGTCCCGCTGCTCGGCGCGTGTCACGCGTCTTGACCACCAACACTTGCGCAGAGGGGAGGTCGCGTTCGGCGAGAACAGCGGTTGCGCCGTTGGCGACCGCGGCATCGACGAAGTCGTGTCCGTCGTGGGCGGCGCCGCGCGATGCGATGAACAGATCGCCGGAACGAACGCGACGCGAGTCCGTCGCGATGCCGGTGATCCACGGGTCGCGGTCTGCCGCAATGGACGCATCGGCAACATCCTCGCCCAGACATTCGCTCAATCGCTTGCGGCGAGTGACTGGCGCCGCACTCACGATGCCACCTCTTCTGGCTCCACGTTCAGCACTCGCAACGCGCGTGCGACGACCCGCGCGAAGACCGGGCCGGCAACGTCGCCGCCGCCGATCTTGTCGCCTTGAGGTTCGTCGATGACCACGATCACAACGACGCGTGGGTCGGCAGCCGGCGCCATTCCGGCGAAAAACGCGATGTGGCGATCTTCGTCGTACCCGTTCGGTCCGACTTTTCGGGCGGTGCCGGTCTTGCCCGCGATTTCGTAACCAAGCACGCGCGCTTTCGGCGCTGTTCCGTGAATGGAATCCACGCCTTTCATCATCCGCACGATCGTTTCAACCGTTTGCGCATCGAATGCGCGTTGGCCCGTGGGCGCCGAGTCGCGACGCAGAATCGACACGGGCAAGCGAACGCCGCCGGTCGCGAGCATCAGATACGCCTGCGCAAGCTGAAGCGGCGTGACGGTCAACCCGTATCCGTATGCCAGCGTCGTGCGCACGATCGGATTCTTCAACTGCGAATCGGACAGCTTGCCGACCACCTCGCCGGGCAGGCCGCAACTCGTCATTTCGGAGAGCCCGGCGCGCACGAACGCATCGAACACCATTCGATCGTCCAGCGCTAACGCAATCTTCGCGATGCCGACCTGACTCGATCGTGCGAGGACGTCGCCAAGCGACAGCCGCCCTCGATTGAGCGGGTCTCGCACGAGCAATCGACCAACGTGCATGTACCCCGGCGCGGTGTCGATGACCGATTCCTCGTTGAACCGCCCCGACTCCAGCGCCGCCAGCACGGTCAACGGCTTCACGGTCGAGCCCGGTTCAAACAGATCCGTAATGGCGCGATTCCGTCGCGTATCGGGCGCAACCCGAGTCAGCTCGTTGGGGTTGAACGAGGGATCGTTCACGAGCGCCAGGATTTCCCCGGTGTGCGCGTCGAGAATTACCACCGATCCTGACTTCGCGTGATGATCCTCCACCGCCGACTTGAGTTCGCGGTATGCAAAGAACTGCAAACGCAAATCGAGGCTCAGAGCGAGATCCTTTCCAAACCGCGGCGCCGTCACGTACTCGACGTCCTTGATCGACTCCTTGCTGCCGTTCTTCAGCACGAGCTTGCGGCCTTGCACGCTCTTCAACGCGCCTTCGAACGCCAGTTCCGCGCCTTCCTGCCCCTCGTCATCGACATTCGTGATTCCGACGACGTGCGCCGCTGTTTCGCCGGCCGGATAGTAGCGCCGGTACTCGCGCTCGAAGTGCACGCCTTCGAGGTGGAGTTTTTCCACTCGTTCCGCCTCGTCCGGCGCAATCCTACGCTTCACGAACATGAATTCGCGCTGCGAATACCGTTCTACCTTGCTGCCCAGTTCGCGCGGATCGACGCCGACCGCGCGCGCCAGGTTCGTGATCTCTGCAGCGGTACGGGACTTTTCCGTGGGGTCGATCCAGACCGACACCACCGGCGTGCTCACCGCCAGCGGCTCGCCGTTTCGGTCGAAGATGATGCCCCGATTCGCTGCCAGCGTTTCGTACCGCAACGAGCGAGCGTCACCCTGCCCCTGCAGAAACGCACGCTCGGTCACGTTCAAGTAAGCCATCCGTCCCGACAATCCCAAGGACATCAGGATGAACGTCCCAACGACCATGAAATGGCGCCAACGGCTCATGGAGCAATCCGTTCGACGGTTTCAGGAAAGCGCATCGCCAGCTGTCGCTCGGCCGCCTGGTCGACGTTTTGATAAGAGGAGAGCGTGCCCCGTTCGATCAGGAGCCGACTGTACTGCGCGAGGAGTTCGTCCTGACGGCCTTGGTTCTTCGCAAGCGCGACGAACAGGCCGCGGACGTCTTGCGCAACTGCGGCAACGCAAACGCCGGAAGCTGCAATACCGACGTAGATGGCGCCCGCGACAGCAATCCATTGCCAGGTTGGTCTCGTCTGTCCCACTATGAGGCGACGCGTCACGCCGCTTTCTCCAGCACGCGCAACATCGCGCTGCGAGCGCGCGGATTTGCTGCCACTTCCGCAGCATCGGCACGACGCGCCCGGACGACCAGGCGCGCTGACGTAGCGGCGCGTCCCGTTATCGGAAGCCGACGCGGCAGCACGTCGCCCTCAGTCCATCTGCGAAATGCATGCTTGACGATACGGTCTTCGAGACTGTGGAACGTGAGCACCGCAATACGGCCGCCGCTGCGGATCAACTCGAACGCCGCGTCGAGCGCGAGACGTACCTCTTCGAGTTCGTCGTTGATGTGGATGCGAATCGCCTGGAACACGCGGGTCGCAGCATGCTTGTGCGGGTCGGGCCGCGGCTGTGCCTGCGCGACCAGCGCCGCCAGCTCGGAGGTGCGCTCGATCGGCGCCTGCGCTCGTCGATCGACGATTGCACGAGCGATGCGGCGCGCGTGACGTTCCTCGCCAAATTCGCGAAATACAGTGGTCAGCTCATCCTCACCCGCGCTGTTGATCCAGTGTGATGCGGATATGCCGCTCGTCGGATCCATGCGCATGTCGAGGGGACCGTCTCCACGAAAGCTCATGCCGCGCTGCGGATCGTCGAGTTGGGGTGACGATACGCCGAGGTCCATGAGAACGCCGGCTACATCGTGGAGCGCCACATCGTCGGCGAAGCGCTTCATTTCGCTCATGCGACCGTGCCGGACGCGCACCCGAGCGTCCTCGTTGGCGAGCGAGTTGGCAACGGCGATGGCTGCAGGATCACGGTCGATCGCAAGGATTCTGCCTTCGGGCGACAATCGCTCGAGTAGCGAGCGTGTGTGGCCACCGCGGCCGAACGTGGCATCGACGTAGTTGCCGTCGGGGTCGATGCACAGCGCATCGATCACGGCTCCAACGAGGATCGGTCGATGCGTATTCACGGCGTCAAACCGAGAGACCGGTGAACGCGTCACCGTCGTCGACCACGTCACCGGAACGTTCGGTCAACCATTCTTCGAGCCGCGACTGCCACAGCTCGTCACTCCAGATTTCGATCTTGTTGCCCTGTCCCAGCAACACCAGTTTCTTGGACAGATTGGCGAACTCGCGCAGCATCGGCGGGAGCAAGACACGACCACTGCCATCGATTTCGAGGTCGGTGGCATGACCGATCAGCAAACGCTGCAGCGTGCGCGCCTCCCGATTCATGTTCGAGAGGGCTTCCAATCTGGCCTGGACGGCCTCCCACGCAGCCAGCGGATACAGCAACAGGCAGCGCTCCCGGGAATCAATAGTGACCACTAACTTTCCGTCAGTGTCTTTGGCTAAAGCCTCCCGATACCGCGCAGGCAGGGCCATGCGGCCCTTGGCATCGAGGTTGACGCTGTTGATTCCCCGAAACATGCACCTTCAACCGTTGGGCGGCACAACCGGCTCGACCCTGCCACTCGACGTGGCGGGTTCGGCACCGTGTGCCCTAGAAACCCACAATTACCCACAAAATCCCAGCACTCGACACTATAGATGGGGGCAAAGCAGTGTCAATACGAGCGGATGACCGCATCGCACAATGGGTTACAACGGCTTCAACGGATCGCCCATAGGTCGGGCCTATGTGGCGCGTTTGCTTATACGATTCAATCTGAAGGTCACGAAATCTCGAATTGACCTTAACTTCGAGACTTTTTTCGAACTTACGTCGATGCCGTTAGACTGAAAAGAAATGAACGAGTCGGCCGATAAGCCGGGTTCTGTCGTGGGCAGTCATTCATCTGCGATGTTCGTCGCCGAACACCTGTAGCGGCCTACCCGGATCCGGTGCGGACGACACCATAGGATCCCTATTTGGCCTTGCTCCGGGTGGGGTTTACCTAGCCACACCGTGTTACCACGTTGTGCGGTGCGCTCTTACCGCACCGTTTCACCCTTACCGCCCATCGACCGGAGTCGATGGGGTTGGCGGTCTACTCTCTGCTGCACTTTCCGTGGGTTCGCACCCCCCAGGCGTTACCTGGCACCCTGTCCTGCGGAGCCCGGACTTTCCTCCACGCGCGGTTAGGATCCACGCGCAGCGACCGCCTGGCCGACTCGCGGCGTCAGCATAGCAGCGGCTCACTGGCGACGTTGGTGTTTCACGGCGTAGTCGTACAACTCGTTGCGCGGTCGATGGGTAACCCGTGCAGCGATACGGGCGGCCTGCGCAGGCGGCAACTCGCTACACAACGCGTTCATCAACGACGCAACGTCGCCGTCTTGCACGACGACATCGGTTGAGGCAGGCGCGAGCACGCAAACGAATTCACCGCGCTCGAAGAATTCTCCGTCGTCGATTCGCTCGGCCAATTCTGCCACCGCACCGTACTCGATGCGCTCGTGTAACTTCGTTAGCTCCTTCGCCAGCATGACCTGACGTTCGCCTTCGACGATTTCGGCGAGATCCGCAAGCGTTTCGCGCAGCCTTCTTGCCGCTTCGAAGAACACCACGGCGACGGGCGACGCCGATAGCTCGCGCAGCCGCTTGCGTCGCGCCACGGATCGCGAAGGCAGAAATCCCTCGAACAGGAAACGTTCGATCGGCAACGGAGACGCAGATAGCGCAGCAGTAAGCGAGCTTGGCCCCGGAATCGGAACGACTCGAATGCCTTCGCTCCTCACGCGTCGCACCAGCTCGAATCCTGGGTCGGAAATGAGCGGTGTACCCGCATCCGATATCAGCGCGACATCGTTACCTCGTTGGAGAAGTTCGAGCAGCTGCTCCGATCGGCCGCCTTCATTGTGATCGTGCAGCGACAGCAGCCGCCCGGGCCTTGCGCCGATGTGCGCTAACAGCACCCCGCTTCGTCTGGTATCCTCCGCAGCCACTATCGCTACGGTTTTGAGGACATCGACCGCTCGCAATGTGATGTCGTCGAGGTTTCCAATCGGCGTGGCAACGACAAATAGCGTTCCGATCGATCGATGTTCTGACATGACGAATTCCACCGTCCGTTCATTGGCCTTCAGCCTGCTGATCATTCTGACCATCGTGGGATGCGGGGTCACGCAACCGTCGAATCGAACCACGACCGCCGCCGGATCTCGCGACAACGATCCACAGAGTCTGCTCCGGAAGTCCCAACGGTCTGCGCCAGACGAAGCCGCACGCATGCGTCTCAGCGCGGCCGAATCGTTCCGCGCCGCCCGCGACGCCCGGCAGGCCGCTGCTGCGCTCGAGAGTATCGACCCGGCTCGCCTCGACGCGGCAAATCAGTTCGCCTACTACAACATGCGCGCGCTGCTCGCGATCGATGCGCGCGACTACCCCGCCGCGAAACAGGCGCTGGCGCTCGTCGTTCCTCCCGACGCGCCATCGCGTAACACCCTGGCACTGACGGTTGCGGACTTGGCTGAAGCGGAGGAACGTTTCGAAGATGCCGCAATCAGCCTGATGACGTACTCGTATTCGGCGCATGCAGGCGAAGACGCGCAGTTCTCGATCATCGTCGAACGCACCTGGTCCGACGTGAATCGCACACCCGCGGACCGCATTTCCGTGCTTGCGTATCAGACGCAGAATGCAAACGCCGCAGCATGGTGGAAGCTGGCCGACGCATTACAGCGCAGCTTCGACCTCGACGCCGAGCGAACGGCAATTAATGAATGGCGCCGCAGCCATCGCGATCATCCTGCATCGCGTTGGCCACCGGGCAGCCTTGTCGCGATCGAGAATGGCGTGGCGACGCCGACGCAGATCGCGCTTCTTCTACCGCTATCCGGTCCGTTGGCGAATGCCGGACAAGCGGTGCGCGACGGCTTCATGGCCGGGTTCTATCACGCTGCATCCAAGGCTCGGATTCACGTCTACGACACGAACGGTGCATCGCTCGCGAGCTTGTATGAGCAGGCTGGCACGGACGGCGCTCAGCTGGTGATCGGTCCCCTCGACAAGCAGAGCGTGGTCGACATCAATCTCCTGCCCTATCGTCGCGTTCCGGTGCTCGCGCTCAACTACCTGCCGCAAGGCGTAGCCGCTGGCGCGGGATTGTTTCAATTCGGACTTGCCATCGAAGACGAGGCGCACGCCATCGCACGCCGCGTCTACGAAGACGGATTCCCTCGTGTAGCAATCATTCAGTCCGATCTCGACTGGTCCGGGCGCGCTGCCGAATCGTTCCGTGCGAAGTTCGCTCAACTGGGTGGAGCCGTGGTCACCGTAGGAACGATTCAAGACGCGCGTGGCGTAACCGAAGTGGTCGGTAACGCGCTGCTCGTCAGCGCAAGCACCGAACGAATGGAAGCGCTCGCGAAGACGCTGGGCTCGAAACCCGAATTCACCGCGCGACGCCGTTCGGATCTCGATGCGCTCGTGGTACTGACCGATCCGGCTCAAGCCCGGGCTTTGAACTCGGCCATGGCATTTCATTTCGCGGGCGACGTGCCCATCTATGCCACCTCGCAAGCGACAACCAACGCTTCGTCGAACGACCTGAGCGACCTCAACGGTTTTCGGATCACCGAACTGCCGTGGCAAGTGTTTCCAAGTGCAATTCGCACCGAAGTCGAGTCGGCATTCTCCAATTCGCATACGTCACTATCGCCCCTTTACGCGCTCGGCATAGACGCGTTTCGATTGAGCGACCGTGCCGACCTGCTGATTCCGAACTCATCTGGCAGGCTGTTGGGCGAGACAGGGCAGTTGCAGGTGAGCGGCGGCGGCGTAGTCGCGCGCGAACCGGCCTGGGCACTCGTGCAACATGGCGCGCTGGTGGCCTTGCCTACCGTGGCGCCCTGAGCCCACGGCGGCCGAGCGGGGTCGCCTCGCCGAGCGCGCCGCAGAAACGTACCTGACGCGTCGCGGCCTGCGCACGATCGAACGCAATTACCGGATCCGCACGGGCGAAATCGATCTCGTGATGGCCGACGACAGCGAATTGGTTTTCGTCGAGGTGCGTTTCAGAAGCCGCAGCGACTTCGGAGACGGCGCCGATTCAGTGGACTACCGAAAGCAACGGCGCCTGATCCGCGCCGCAGAACACTACTTGCGCTATCGCGGCGACAATCGCCCGAGTCGGTTTGACGTGGTATCCGTCGGCAGGACACACTATCGGCTGCGCTTTGAATGGATGCGAAACGCATTTACGCCTTGAATCAATTCGTCGCTTCCGGTCTTCGGGCCTTCATTCCATCACTCGTACTCGCGCTGTGTGGCTGCGCGACCACCGGCATCGAAGACCCGGGGTCTCGAAGTCCGCCGAAGGTCTGGGAAGATCAGATGCTCGAATACGATGCCGAAAAGGCGATCAAGGCCTCTGATCCTCGTTTCGAATCGGCACACCTCGTGATCGTCAGCTTCAACGGGCTGGTATTGCTGGTCGGCGAAGTCGAATCAGATGAACTGAAGGCGAAAGCGGGCGAGGTCGTGAACACGTTCAAGGCGGTCCGCAGCGTACACAACGAACTCGCCGTCAGCGGACCGATATCGATGGTGGCGCGCAGCAACGATTCGTGGCTGACCACTAAGGTGAAAACCAAGCTGGTCGCTCACGGGGCGATCGACTCGTCACGCATCAACGTCACCACCGAAAACAGCGTGGTATACCTGCAGGGAATCGTGCCGCGGCAGCAGGCCGAGTACGCGGTGGCAGTGACGCAAACGGTCGATGGCGTTACGAAGATCGTGAAGGTATTCGAATACACCGACTGACGAGCCGGCTCAGTCTCACTTGATGACGCGCAGGTGGCTGCCGGGGGTCGGTTCCTGAGGCGCCGGCTCCGAGTCCGTACCGCCTGGATCCATTTCGAAGGCCATGCCCTGACCGGACTCCTTCGCGTACACCGCGAGAACGGCTGCGATCGGTGCGCTCACATGGAATGCGCGGCCGCCGAACCGACCGTCGAATTCCAGCCGTTCGTTCGTGATACTCAGATTGCGAATCGCCGTCGGCGATACATTCAGCACGATTCTTCCATTTTCCGCTTGGCCCGCTGGAACCTGGGTATCGGGGCTGGTCGTACTGACGATCACGTAAGGGGTCAGGTTGTTGTCGAGAATCCACTCGTGCATCGCCCGCAACAGGTAGGGCCGATGCGAGGTCACTCGCGCATTTCCAGTTCCGCCTCCGTCAGGCTCTCGCGGAACGACGGCCGTTCGAACATCGACTGCATGTATTTCTGCATCGCCTTGGTCGACCGCTCAGGCAACCTGATGTCGAGCACCTTGAGGCGCCACAGGATCGGAGTGACGCAACAATCCACCAGCGTGAACTCGTCGCTCATGAAGAAGGGCTTCTCGGCGAACACCGGCGCAACGCTGATGATGCTCTCGCGCAGTTCCGTGCGCGCGCGCGTCAGCACCGTCTCGCGACCTTTTCCGATCATCAGCAGGTCGACGCGGTGACTCCAGTCCTTCTCGATTCGATGGATCAGCAAGCGGCTCTGCGCGCGCGCCACCGGATACACCGGCAACAACGGCGGATGCGGAAAGCGCTCATCGAGGTATTCCATGATCACTGCCGACTCGTACAGCACGAGATCGCGATCGAGCAGCGTCGGCACGCTGTTGTACGGATTAATCTCGGCGAGATCTTCGGGCTTGTTGTCGGGATCGACGTCGACGATATCGACGGTAACACCCTTCTCCGCCAGGACCATCCGCACGCGATGACTGTAGTGGTCGCGCGGATCGGAAAAGAAAGTCATCGAAGATCGTCTGGTCACAACGCTCATTGCAGCGCCTCATTAGCAGGTTGTTGGAACGGCGCCCGGTACAGCCGTTCCGTAAAAGCGGGAATCCGCGCAATCACACAACGGACCGATCCGACAGTCAGTGGACTTCCTTGTTGTACTCGCGGCCCAGCAATGCCGTGAACACATAGAGAACCACGAGGAACAGTAAGACGTAGAGACCCAATCGCTCTCGTTCGATTCGTGCAGGCTCTGCCACGTAGTAGAGGAAGTTGACGATGTCGTAGACGGTTTGATCGAACTCTTGTGCAGTCAGCTTACCGGTGCCTTGCACGATGTCGATGTATCCGCACTTCTCCTCGGTGATCTTCAGTCCCGGAACCAAAGGATCGCGCATTTCACCGCCGTTTTCCGCATGCTTCGGATCCTGGTGACACGCGAGCACCGGCGTTCCTTGCAGGTGAAGGAACGGATCGGGCATCGCGACGTTCGGAAAGACCATGTTGTTCACACCAAACGGACGCTTGTCGTCGATGTAGAACGCCTTCAGATAGTTGTAGACCCACTCGCCGCCTCGCAGCTTCGCGACCATCGTCAGGTCGGGCGGTGCAGCGCCGAACCAGGCCTTCGATTTTTCCGTCGGCAGCGCATTGGACATCAGCCCGCCGATTTTCTGGCCGGTGAACACCAGATTCGCCATGAAGATGTCGTGCGGAATCTCGAGGTCGTCGGCGGTACGCTCATAGCGCTGGAACTTCAGCGAATGACAGCCCATGCAATAGTTCACGTACAGCCGCGCGCCGCGTTGCAGCGACGGCTTGTCCTGGAGGTTCGGGTGAAACGGTTGCATCTTCCAGCTCGACGCTTCCTCGCTCGCATGACCGAGGACCGGAATCAGGAACAACGCCAACAACCAGGTAGGTCGCTTCATCGCATCGTTACCCGATCCGGTACCGGCTTCGTCTTTTCGACGCGTGTGTACCACGGCATCAGCACGAAGTACGAGTAGTAAAGGACCGTGCAGATCTGCGCCAGCAACGTCGCTGGTTTCGACGGCGGGATGGTGCCGAGATAGCCCAGTATGAAGAAGCTGACGATGAAGATCGCCAGCATCACTTTCGATATCGAACCCTTGTACCGCATCGACTTGACCGGGCTGCGATCAAGCCACGGCAGCACCGCCGGCAGTGCGATCGCGCCAGCCATCACCACCAATCCCCAGAACTTCGCATCGAGACCTATCAGCGGGTACGTCGCCGCGCGCAACATCGCGTAAAACGGCGTGTAGTACCACACCGGCGCGATGTGCTCGGGGGTCTTCAGCGGATTCGCTTCGTCGAAGTTCGGTCGTTCGATGAAATAGCCGCCCATCTCCGGCAGATAGAAGACGATCGCGCAGAACACGATCAGGAACAGCACGACGCCCGGCAGATCATGACCGATGGTGTAGTACGGATGGAACGGTATGCTGTCGAGCGGCACACCGTCGGCGTTCTTGTTCTTCTTGATCTCGATACCGTCGGGATTGTTCGAGCCGACATGGTGAAGCGCGACGATGTGCACGAAGACGAGCATCACCAGCACGAGCGGCAAAGCCACGACGTGCAACGCAAAGAAGCGGTTCAACGTCACTTCCGAAATGAGGAAGTCGCCGCGGATCCACTCCATCAGATCGCCGCCGATGACCGGGATCGCGCCGAACAGCGACACGATGACCTGTGCGGCCCAGAACGACATGTTTCCCCACGGCAGCAGATATCCGAAGAAACCTTCCGCCATCATTGCGACAAAGATCGCCATGCCGATCAACCACAACAGCTCGCGCGGTTCCCGATACGATCCGTACAACAGGCCGCGGAACATGTGCAGATACACGACGACGAAGAACGCCGATGCGCCGGTGGTGTGCAGATATCGCAACAACCAGCCGAATTCGACGTCGCGCATGATGTATTCGACCGACGCGAACGCACCGTCGCCGCTCGGCACGTAACTCATCGTCAACCAGATACCGGTGACGAGTTGCAGCACCAGCACCACCGTTGCGATTACGCCGAAGTAGTACCAGAAGTTGAAGTTCTTCGGCGCGTAGTACTTCGACATGTGATATTCGAAGGTCTCGGTCGCAGGGAATCTGCGATCGACCCACGACATGAACGACGTCCACATGGCCGGGAACCGCGAAGGCGATGGCGACTGCTGCATCAGGCGTGCTCCTCGTCGATTCCGATGGTGATGACTTTGTCGCTAACGAAGCTGTAGGGCGGCACGATGAGGTTCGCGGGTGCCGGCTTGTTCATTGCCACACGACCCGCCAGGTCGAAAGTGGAGCCGTGGCACGGACAGAAGAACCCACCCTGCCAATTCGCGTCGAAAGGCTCGGGCGTAATGGCTGGAAAATATTTCGGCGAACACCCGAGGTGCGTGCACAGACCGAGATAGACGCCGATTTCGGGACGGCGCGAACGCCACTCGTTCTTCGCGTATTTCGGTTGTTGGTCGCGCTCCGAATCGGGATCGGCGCGGCTCGCGTTGAGCTTCGGTAACGTCTCGAGCGCTGCCGGCGTGCGATAGAGGATGAACACCGGCTGGCCGCGCCAAGCCGGAATGGGGCCGAGCATCTCGCCCGGAGTCAGACGGGAAAAATCGACGGTGACCGGTGCGCCGAGCGCGCGTGCCTTCGCGCTGGGACTCCACGACCTGACGAAAGGAACGGCCGCGCCAATAACACCGAGACCACCGACCACGGACGTGGCGCCAATCAGAAAGTAGCGACGCTGCTTGTTGACCCCGTCACCACTCATCGCCACGCTCCATTTACCAACCTCACGACCGCGCGAAATTCTATCACACACTCGGGTGGCTCTGAGCGTTGCTGCGACACTTCTGAGACCATTTTTCCTAAGGGGCGAGTCAGCAGGACGCCGGCTCGACGATCGTGCCGGGCAACCAACGTGACTCCGGGAAAGTTAACGCTTCGAGTATTGCGGACGCTTGCGTGCTTTACGCAATCCGACTTTCTTGCGTTCAACTTCGCGCGCGTCACGCGTCAGAAAACCTGCGCGGCGCAGCGGCTGACGCAGCGACTCGTCGTACTGCACTAACGCTCTCGCAATGCCGTGACGGATCGCGCCGGCCTGACCCGAGCCACCGCCGCCCTTTACAGTGACGTATACGTTGAACCGATCGGCGGCCTCGACTACCTGTAGCGGCTGGCGAACGACCATGCGCGCGGTTTCGCGACCGAAGTACTGATCGAGCGAACGCTCGTTGACCTTGATCTCGCCGTTACCCGACGTCACGAACACGCGTGCGGTCGATGTTTTACGCCGACCCGTTCCGTAGTTTTGTTTCACTGCCATGAATTAGATTTCCAACGTCTGCGGCTGTTGAGCAGCGTGAGGATGACTGGGACCTGCGTACACTTTGAGCTTCCTGAACATCGCGCGACCGAGCGGGTTGTGCGGCAACATTCCGCGGACCGCGTTCTCGATCACTCGCTCCGGGTGCTCGGCCTGTAAGCGCTCGAAGGTGACGCCTTTGATGCCCCCCGGGTAACCGGTGTGGCGATTGTAGATCTTGTCCGTCAGCTTGCGACCGGTCACGCGCACCTTGTCCGCATTGATGACGATCACGAAGTCGCCGGTGTCGACGTTCGGTGTGTACTCCGCCTTGTGCTTGCCGCGCAGTCGATGCGCGATCTCGGTCGCCATTCGTCCCAGCGTACGATCCGCAGCGTCAACGACCAGCCAATCGTGGCGGACATCCTGCGCACGAATACTCAGAGTTTTCATATAGATACGCTTAGAACGGGGAAAATTGGAGCGCGAATGTTAGCCGAGCGACTGGGCATTTACAACAAAACGAGCGCGTTCACGCACGATGTGTTCGCGACAAGTACTCGCGCGAGCGCATTTCGAGCAGCCGACTGCGCGTGCGCTCGAATTCGAAAGCGAGCCGCTCGCCCTGATACAGCGTCTCGACGGGTGCCGCGGCCGAGACGATCAGCTTCACGTTGTGATCGTAGAACTCGTCGACCAGGCTGACGAAACGTCGTGCCTGGTCTTCCATTCGCGTGGTGAAGATCGGCACATCGCTGACCAGCACCGCGTGATAGATCCGCGCGAGTTCGATGTAGTCGTTCTGGCTGCGCGGACCGTTGCACAACGCGTCGAAGTCGAACCACGCGACATCGTCAGCCGAGCGCCTGCAGCGTATCGGCCGCCCTTCGATTTCGAGTTCGACGTCGCGCTCTACGCTGGAATGGTCTGGGGCAAGCGTTGCGAAGCGTTCGGCAAGTAGTTCCTCGGCCCGGTCGTCGAGCGGCGCGTGATACGTCTCCGCCTGCTCGAGCAGGCGCAGCCGATAGTCGGTGCCGCCATCGAGATTCATCACTTCGGTGTTGCGTTCGAGCAGGTCGATGGCCGGCAGAAAGCGGCGGCGTTGCAGCCCGTTTTCGTATAGCGCGTGCGGTGGAATGTTCGAAGTGGCGACGAGCGTGACGCCTTCGTCGAAGAGGTGTGCGAGCAGTTCGCCGAGGATCATGGCGTCGCCGATGTCGGAGACGAAGAACTCGTCGAAACACAACACGCGCGCTTCACTCGCCAGGCCTTCCGCCACCGACCGAAGTGGATTGGGCCGACCCGCAAGCCGGGTGAGGTCGCGGTGGACCCGATGCATGAAACGGTGAAAGTGTGTGCGCAACTTTTCGGGAAACGGCACGCAGTCGAAGAACAGATCCATGAGGAAGGTCTTACCGCGGCCCACGCCTCCCCACATGTAGAGGCCCCTCACCATTTCCCTTCGATCGCCGACCAGACGCGCCTTCAGGCGTCGCGCCAGTGTTGCTTCGTCGTCGCGTGCCGCGATCAGCCGCCGACTCAAGTCATCGAGGCGCGCGATTGCGCTCCGCTGAGCGGCGTCGTCGATGAACCCGGGCAACGAGAGACAGGCGTTGTACTGCTCGACCGGAGTCATCGACCGTCACACCGCGGAAAAAGACTGCACTGTACTGATCGGACGGCCGAAAACAATCGCCCCGATCGCGCAGCGACATCCGCCTGAGGACCGCTGTTAGACTGCGAATTCACAACCACCTGCAGATTCCTTCACGGACTGATTTATGGCGTACGGCGTTCGATACCTGTTGCTCGCTGCCATTGTCGGCGGCCTGCTCGGTCTCGCCGTGGTGGCGCTCATGCGCAGCGCCGATCCGGCGTCCACCGGATTCGCCGACGCCGTCGCCGCGGCGGAGCCTTCCGTCGTCAACATCTACTCACTGAAAGCGGTCCACACGCGACTGCATCCGATCTGCGAGTTGCCTCGCTATCGCGAACTCTGCGACGCTGCGAACGTGCCGGATCGCCGCCCACAAAACTCGTTGGGCTCGGGCGTAATCGTGCGCAGCGACGGCTACATTCTGACGAACGCGCACGTCATCGCCGACGCAGACGAGATCCTGGTGTCCTTCTCCGACGAGCAGAAGACGTCGGCAAAACTCATCGGCACCGATCCCGAAACCGATCTCGCGGTCATCCGCGCCAACGCGACCGGTCTGAAGCCGATCAAGATGGGATCGTCGGACGACGCGCGGGTGGGCGACATCGTGCTCGCGATCGGCAATCCATTCGGCATCGGGCAGACGGTATCGATGGGCATCGTCAGCGCGAAAGGTCGCTACATGTTGAGCAGTCCGTACGACGACTTCATACAGACCGACGCGGCGATCAATCCCGGCAATTCGGGCGGTGCGCTGATCGACGCAAAAGGTCGGCTGCTCGGAATCAACTCGCTCTTCTACAGCCAAACCGGCGGATCGCAGGGTCTCGGCTTCGCTGTTCCGGTCAAGCTCGCACTGTCCGTGCTGGAAGAGATCATCGCGGAAGGACGCGTCATTCGCGGTTGGCTCGGCATCGATATCGATCCGATTCCCGCGCCCGACAACGGCGGAATCGTCATCGACCAGGTCGTCGCTGATGGACCGGCCGCGAAGGTCGGTGTGATGACCGGCGACATCATCGTTGCGATCAACGATCAACCGGCCGAAGTACCGCGGGTCGTCTCACGGCAGATCGGCGTGGCCGAACCCGGCAGCGACGTGAAGTTGAGCTTGCTGCGCGACGGCGCGCCCCTGGAGGTGCACGTCATCGCCGGCGTGCGGCCACCGCCCGCCCCGATATAGCCCCTCGAATCAGCCGTTGTGCTCGATGCCGCGGATGCGCGCCTGCGCCGAGCGCGCATGTGCGGCGAGTCCCTCTCCCGTTGCAAGCGTCGACGCGATCCGCCCGAGCGCTTCGGCACCTGCCGCCGAACAGCGGATCACTGACGAACGCTTCTGAAAGTCGTACACGCCAAGTGGCGAAGCAAAGCGCGCCGTGCCGAAAGTCGGCAACACGTGACTCGGACCGGCGACGTAGTCGCCGAGCGCTTCGCTCGTCGACGTTCCGACGAAAATCGCACCGGCGTGCCGGACGAGTGGCAGCAGTGTATCCGGATCCGCAACGGCGAGTTCGAGGTGCTCCGGTGCGACCCGGTTGGCAATCGCCACTGCTTCGTCGAGATCGCGCGTGAGGATCAACGCACCGCGCTGCTGCAACGATCGCGCGATGATGTCGCGACGCGGCAGGCTCGGCAGCAATCGTCGCATCGACGCATGCACCGCCTCGAGATGTTCGGCGTCCGGCGTCAACAGAATTGCTTGCGCCGCCGCATCGTGCTCGGCTTGCGAAAAAAGATCGAGCGCTATCCAGTCGGGGTCCGCCGAGCCGTCGGATATCACCAGGATCTCGCTGGGTCCCGCGATCACGTCGATTCCGACCGGGCCGAACACGAGTCGCTTCGCCGCTGCGACGAACGCGCCGCCGGGCCCAACGCTCTTGTCGACGCGCGGAAACGTCTGCGTTCCGAATGCGAGGGCGGCGATCGCCTGCGCGCCACCTACGCAGAACACGCGGCGCACGCCGGCGATGTGCATCGCCGCGAGCACCAGCGGATTGCGCACGCCGTCGGGCGTCGGAACCGTCACGACGATCTCGCCCACTCCGGCAACGGCCGCGGGAATCGCGGTCATCAACACCGTCGACGGATATGCAGCCTGTCCGCCCGGCACGTAGATGCCGACGCGATCGATCGGCGTCACCCGATTGCCGAGTCGATTGCCGAGCGCGTCGGTGATTTCGAAGCTGTCCTGACGCTGCGCCTCGTGAAACGCGCGGATTCGCTGCGCCGCCTGTTCCAGCGCGTCGCGATCCGTTTCGGTCAATGCACGCGCGCACGCGGCCAGCTCGTCGGGCCCGAGTTCGAGTTCGGCAATGCTCGCGCACGTCAGCCGATCGAACCGCCGCGTGTATTCGAGCAGCGCTGCGTCGCCGCGCGCACGAACGGCGTCGATGATGTCGCGCGCGGCTCGAGTGACTGCGTCCTCTTCCGACACGTCCCACGCAGTCAGTGCCGTCAACGCAGCGTCGAAGTCCGCGTCGCGGCTCGACAGACGTCGGACGACGTCAGCCACGTCCCGACTTCCGCGATTCGACGACGCCTTCCAGGCGCTTGAGCACCGCTTCGATCTCGTCGAAACGCATCTTCAACGACGCGCGATTCACTATCACGCGCGCGCTGACGTTCGCGATCACGTCGCGCGCTTCGAGGCCGTTCGCGAGAAGTGTGCTGCCGGTATCGACGATGTCGACGATGCAGTCGGCGAGTCCCATCAACGGGGCGATTTCCATCGCTCCGGAGAGTCCGATCACTTCGACCTGCCGACCTTGTTCGGCGAAATAGCGCTTTGCGATGTTGACGAACTTGGTAGCCACCCGAAGCGAGCCGCTTTCGAGCGACGCGCCTTTCGGAGCGGCGGTCATGATCCGGCAGGACGCGATTTTCAAGTCGAGCCGCTCGTAGAAGCCCGCGCCGCCGTATTCCAGCAGCGTGTCTTTTCCTGTGATGCCGAGATCGGCGGCGCCGTATTCGACGTACGTCGGGACGTCCGCACCGCGCACCACCACGAGCCGCTCGCCGCTGTGTGCATCGAATACGAGCTTGCGGCTTCCTTCGATCCGCTCGATGGGCTCGATTCCTGCCAGCGCCAGCATCGGTAGACACTCGTCGAGAATGCGGCCGCGGTTCAGCGCAATCGTTAGCGGCTTACTGTGAAATGTTTGCTTCACGCGCCGCCTCAGCGACCCGGCAGGCGCTGAACGCGCGCGCCGAGCTGCGTGAGTTTCTCTTCGATGCACTCGTAGCCGCGATCGATGTGATAGATCCGATCGACCAGCGTCTCGCCTTCTGCGACCAGGCCGGCCACGACCAGACTGAACGACGCGCGCAAGTCTGTTGCCATCACCGGCGCACCTTTGAGTCTTTCGACGCCGGTGATGATCGCCGTGGTATTCCCGTCCAGCGCGATCTTCGCGCCGAGCCGATTGATTTCGGGCACGTGCATGAAACGATTCTCGAAGATCGTTTCCGTGACCCGACTGGTGCCTTCAGCGATTGCGTTCATCGCGAGAAACTGCGCCTGCATGTCGGTCGGAAACGCCGGGTACGGCGCGGTTCGAATGTCGACCGCACGCGGCCGCGCGCCTTTCATGTCGAGTTCCAGCCAGTCTTTGCCGTGGCTCAGCGTCGCGCCGGCCTCTTCGAGCTTGAGCAATACCGATTCGAGCGTGTCCGGGCGCGTGTCCTTCAAACGCACGCGTCCGCCCGTGGCCGCTGCCGCGATCAGATAAGTGCCCGTCTCGACGCGATCGGGCATCACCCGGTGATGGCAACCGTGCAGCTGCTCGACACCCTCGATCGTTATCGTCGCAGTGCCCTGTCCTTCGATGCGCGCACCCAT
>DATJGR010000282.1:0-2840 GCA_035494855.1 Pseudomonadales bacterium
TGGTGAAGCTACATTAAGGCAGCGGGTCGTATAGCTTATAAGCTCGCGGCGCCGAAAGGCTGCGTCGCAGGTTACTTCGGAGGGCTACTGCGGGGGGAGCTCCACCCTCATTCGGATGATGTGTCGCGGGGTGCGGAACTGGCGGTTCTAACCCTCAGACCAGCGGAGTTGCGACCCGTATCTGACTCTGCCCCTCCAGCCACGGCGGCACCGGCAGATTCTTCGATCGCAGGAACTCGGGATTGAAGAGCCGACTCGCGTAGCGTTGTCCGCCGTCGCATAGGATGGTCACGATGGTGTGGCCCGGACCGAGCTCGCGTGCCAGGCGGATCGCGCCGGCTACATTGATGCCGGTCGATGTGCCCATCAGCAGACCTTCGCGCTCCAGCAGCTCGAATACGATGGGAATCGCTTCCTGGTCGGGGATCTGAAAGGCTTCGTCCACCGGTGCGCCTTCCAGGTTGGCGGTCACGCGGCCCTGTCCGATGCCTTCGGTGATGGAGCTGCCTTCCGACTTCAGCACGCCGTGCTTGTACCAGTTGTAGAGTGCAGCGCCCATCGGGTCTGCTATGCCGATGACGACGTCGCGCTTGCGCTCCTTGAGATGCATGCCGACGCCGGCCAGCGTACCTCCGGTCCCCACGGCGCAGATGAACGCATCGACCTTGCCGCCGGTCTGTTCCCAGATTTCGGGCCCTGTGGTTTCGAGGTGAGCGCGCCGGTTCGCGACGTTGTCGAACTGGTTCGCCCATATCGCGCCCGCCGGTTCGGTCTTCGCGATTTCTTCTGCCAGCCGTCCGGAGACCTTCACGTAGTTGTTGGGATTCGCATACGCAACCGCCGGCACTTCGCGCAAGTCGGCGCCGAACTGGCGCAGCGCATCCTTCTTTTCCTGACTCTGTGTCTCGGGGATCACGATGACCGTACGGTAGCCGCGCGCGTTCGCAACCAGCGCGAGCCCGATGCCGGTGTTGCCCGCAGTACCCTCGACGATGACGCCGCCCGGACGCAGCAGGCCGCGCTCTTCGGCATCCTTCACGATGAAGAGCGCCGCGCGATCCTTCACGGAGCCGCCGGGATTCATGAACTCGGCCTTGCCGTAGATATCGCAACCGGTGAGCTCGGATGCATGTCGCAGTCGGACCAGCGGCGTGCGGCCGATTGCTTCGATGGAGTTTGCGCAGACGTGCATGGCGACACATTATGAGACCATTTCCCATCGGCTGTCCGGGCCGATCGAAAAGGAGAGCAGGGTGGCGGAAGGAAGCATTCGGGTCGGCGTCGGCGGCTGGAGCTACGAACCGTGGCGCAAGACGTTCTACCCGCGCGACGTGCCGAAGACGCGGGAGTTGCAGTACGCGAGCCGGCAGCTCACGACGATCGAGATCAACAGCACGTTCTACCGATTGCAGAAGCCGGCGACGTTTGCGAAATGGCGCGACGACACGCCGGAGGGGTTCGTGTTCACGGTGAAGGGTCCGCGCTATGTCACGGTACGCAGCGCCCTCGGCGAAGCAGGTCCTGCCATCGAGCGCTTTATCGAGAGCGGCGTCGGCGAGCTCGGTCCGAAGCTGGGACCCATGTCATGGCAATTCGCGCCGACGAAACGCTACGACGCCGAAGAGATCGAAGCTTTCATCGGCCTCCTCCCGCGCGAGATCGGCGGACGGCGCGTGCGACACGCGCTCGAAGCGCGGCATCCGAGCTTCATGTGCACCGCATTTCTCGATCAGCTTCGTCGGCACGAGATCGCGTCGGTGTTCGCCGACTCCGACGAGTATCCGTCCTTCGCGGATGCTACGGCCGATTTCGTCTATGCACGGCTGATGCGCGCCGACGCGACGCTCGAGGCCGGGCATTCGCCCGCCGCGCTCGATGCGTATGCGAAGCTTGCGCGCACGTGGCAGCAGGGCAGCGAGCCGAAAGAGATTGCCCGCGTTGCCGCGCCTGGGAAGAAGACGGGCGCGCGCGACGTCTATCTCTTTTTCATCAACGGCGCGAAAGAAAGGGCACCGGCTGCCGCGCTGGCGCTGATCTCGCGGCTGAGTTCGAAGGACCGCTAACCGTGCGCGCCGTCCGCGATGGTCCAGATCAGCCCGGG
The DNA here is from genome assembly GCA_035494855.1 of Pseudomonadales bacterium. Classification (GTDB taxonomy): domain Bacteria; phylum Pseudomonadota; class Gammaproteobacteria; order Pseudomonadales; family Azotimanducaceae; genus DATJGR01. Next base: position 2,102 of record DATJGR010000282.1, read on the forward strand.
CGTCATTGCCCGCTTTCCTATCGCTACTCGCCGCACGAACTATCCCGTGACGCGGAGTTTGCAACAGATACCCTGTTCGTGATCGGCGGGCTCTATGGCAATGTGAGCGCGCTGGCGAGCGCTCTCGACCGCATTGCCATCGAGCGCGGGGCGCACGCCGTTTTCAACGGCGATTTCCACTGGTTCGACGTCGATCCCGTCGATTTCGATGCGGTCGAGAAGGGCGTAGCCGGGCATGTCAGCGCTTGCGAGCTCTGCGGCTATGTCGCAATTGTGCAAACACCTCGAGCTCTCACGCGTGCGCGTCGTGGCGTCGAGCCACACGTGTCTGCCGGTGGCGCTGACGCTGGACGCAGACACAGGTCGTTGCGCGTTCATCAACAACGGCGCTGCGGGCATGCCGAACTTCTGCGGCACGCAGTTCGGCCTGATGACGCGCATCTCGGCACGGCCGGCGAAGGATGCGCTTTATCGTGCGGTGATCGATGGTGTGTACGTGGAAGCCATTCCCATCGACTTCGATCCGGATACATGGCTCGCGCATTTCAGAGAGCGCTGGCCGCAGGGTAGCGCGGCACATGCATCGTACTTCGAGCGGATGAAGGCCGGCCCCGGCTACCTGCTGAGCTCGGCCGTGCGCGAAGGCTTCCGGATCGTGACGTCTCAGGCGACGATCGGGTAGCGGTCGCGCAAAGCAGCAACAGCGCTGGCGATGCTCGCGAGCTTCGCTTCAGCCACG
>DATJGR010000283.1:0-4683 GCA_035494855.1 Pseudomonadales bacterium
GGCCTTAGACGCCAGCGCGGACGATCGCGACACGCGCGGATTCATCTCGATCACGACCATCCGGCCGGTCTTCGGATCTATCGCGAACTGCACGTTCGAACCGCCGGTTTCCACACCGATCTCGCGCAACACCGCAATAGATGCGTTCCTGAGGATCTGATATTCCTTGTCGGTCAGCGTTTGCGCCGGTGCGACGGTGATCGAGTCGCCGGTGTGAATCCCCATCGGATCGAGGTTTTCGATCGAGCAGACGATGATGCAGTTGTCGAGTTTGTCGCGGACGACTTCCATCTCGAACTCTTTCCAACCGAGCAGCGACTCGTCGATCAGCAGTTCGTTCGTCGGCGACAGATCGAGTCCGCGCGTGCAGATCTCTTCGAACTCTTCGCGGTCGTAAGCGATGCCGCCACCGCTTCCGCCCAGCGTGAACGACGGACGAATCACGCACGGGAAGCCCAGTGCGCTCTGCACCTGCAACGCTTCTTCGAGGCTGTGCGCAATCGCATTGCGCGGTGTGTCGAGGCCGATCGATTTCATCGCGCGGCCGAACCGCTCGCGGTCTTCGGCCTTGTCGATGGCGTCCTGGCTCGCGCCGATCAGTTCGACGCCCCACTTCTCGAGCACGCCTTCGCGGACGAGGTCGAGCGCGCAGTTGAGCGCGGTCTGGCCGCCCATGGTCGGCAGCAATGCGTCGGGGCGCTCGCGTTCGATGATCTGCGCGACCGTTCGCCACTCCACCGGCTCTATATAGGTGGCATCGGCCATCGCCGGGTCGGTCATGATCGTTGCCGGATTCGAGTTGACCAGCACTACGCGATAGCCTTCGTCGCGCAACGCCTTGCAGGCCTGCGCGCCGGAGTAATCGAACTCGCACGCCTGCCCGATCACGATCGGACCTGCGCCGATGATCAGGATCGATTGAATGTCGGTGCGCTTAGGCATCGACGGCGCGCGCTTCGTTCATCAGGTCGATGAAATGATCGAACAGGTACTCGCAGTCTTTAGGTCCGGGGCTCGCTTCCGGGTGACCCTGGAATCCAAACGCCGGTCGGTCGGTGCGTCGCACGCCTTGCAGCGAACCGTCGAACAACGACAGGTGCGTGGCTTCCAGGCAGTTCGGCAGGCTGTGTTGATCCACCGCGAAGCCATGATTCTGACTGGTGATGATCACGCGGCCGTCGCGCAGATCTTTCACCGGATGATTGGCGCCGTGGTGTCCGTGCGACATCTTCACCGTAGCCGCGCCGCTGGCCAACGACAGCAACTGGTGGCCGAGACAGATGCCGAACGTCGGCAAGCCGGTTCCCACCAGTTCTTCTATGGCGCGGATCGCGTAATCGCACGGTTCGGGATCGCCGGGGCCGTTCGACAGGAATACGCCGTCGGGCTCGAGATCGAGCACCTGCGCGGCGGTCGTCTTCGCCGGCACGACCGTGACGTTGCAACCGCGGTCGGCCAGCAGCCGCAGAATGTTGCGCTTCACGCCGAAGTCGTATGCGACGACGCGGAACGTCTCGCCCGCCGGCATCCGATAGCCTTCGCCCAGTTGCCAGCTGCCGCCGCGCCATTGGTGCGCCGCACGGCACGTCACCTCGGATGCGAGGTCGGCGCCCTTGAGTCCCGGGAATTCGCGCGCGGCCGCAATCGCCTTCGCTTCGTCGATCGCGCCGCTCACGATGCAACCCGACAGCGCCCCTTTCGTGCGGATCAGTCGGGTGAGCCGCCGGGTGTCGATCTCGGCGATGGCAACGACGCGCTCCGCGACGAGGTATTGCGCGAGCGTCATCTGCATGCGCCAGTTGCTCGCGAGAATCGGCAGATCGCGGATCACGAGACCCGCTGCCCAGACGCGCTCAGATTCGACGTCTTCGGTGTTCGTGCCGGTGTTGCCGATGTGCGGATACGTCAGCGTGACGATCTGTCCGGCGTAAGAAGGGTCGGTGAGAATTTCCTGGTAGCCGGTCATCGCGGTGTTGAACACCACTTCCCCAACTGCCTGGCCGTCGACGCCAATAGAGGTGCCGCGAAACACACTGCCGTCTTCGAGCGCCAGTAGAGCCGGTGTCAAGTTCGCGTTCCCGAGGTTGCAAAAAAGCGGGGGGAATCACTTCCCACCCGCTTGTTGTTCTCATCGATTGAGGTCGCGCCGCGGATTTTCTCGACCGAATCCGGAGGCTGCGCAGGCTAGGCGCGTATTCTAGGGAAAGCCCCCTCGCGTGTCACTCAAAGCCCGGTTGTCCTCTGAATCCGAGCACGTCCTGCATGTCGTACAGACCTTTGTCTCGCCCGGCCAACCACTGTGCAGCGCGCATCGCACCGGTGGCGAAGTTCATCCGACTGCCGGCGCGGTGCGTGATCTCCACGCGCTCTCCTGCGCCCGCGAACATCACGGTGTGTTCTCCGACGATGTCGCCGCCGCGAATCGTCCCGAATCCGATCGTCTTGCGATCGCGCGGTCCGTTGATGCCGTGTCGACCGTAGATCGCGGTCTCCGACAGATCGCGGCCGAGCGCCTGCGCCAGAATCTCGCCCATGCGCAGCGCGGTGCCGGACGGCGAATCGACCTTGCCGCGGTGATGGGCTTCGATCACCTCGATGTCGACGTCGTCGCCGAGCACCGTTGCCGCCACTTCGATCAACTTGAAGCAGAGGTTCACGCCAATGCTGTAGTTCGGCGCCATGACGATCGGAATGTCGTTGGCCGCCGCTTTCACGGCCTCACGACCCGCTGCATCGATGCCGGTGGTACCGATCACCATCGCCTTACCGGCCGCGCGGCAGATGGTCAACGCGTCCAGCGTTGCCGACGGCACGCTGAAGTCGACCAGCAGGTCGAACCGATCGAGCGCATCCTTCATCGACCCCGTCACCGGCACGTCGAGGCGGCGCACCCCGGCGAGCTCTCCCGCGTCCGCTCCGAGCAACGATTGTCCCGGCCGTTCGAACGCCGCGCCCAGCGTCAGCGCGTCGACTTCCTCCAACGCCTGTACAAGGGTGCGGCCCATACGCCCGGCCGCTCCGGTGATGGCAATCCTGGTCATGATTTCAGCCCGTCGAAGAAGTCCATGACACCTTTGAACCAGGACGTCTCTTTCGGCGAATGCGCCTCACCGCCCTGCCGCAGTACGGTGCGCAGTTGCTCGAACATCGCTTTCTGCTCGCTCGTGAGCTTCACCGGCGTCTCGACCACCACTCGGCACAACAGGTCGCCCGGCCCACCGCCGCGCACCGGCGCGACACCTTTGCCGCGCAGCCGGAACATCCTGCCGGTCTGCGTTTCCGCCGGAATCTTCAGCTTCACCCGGCCGCCCAGCGTCGGCACTTCCAGTTCGCCACCCAGCACGGCGTCGGCAATCGAGATCGGCACTTCGCAATAGAGGTCTTTGCCGTCGCGCGAGAAGAGAGAGTGCTCGCGCACCGCGATCTGCACGTAGAGGTCACCCGGCGGTCCGCCGTTGTGGCCCGCTTCGCCTTCCCCTGTCAGCCGGATGCGGTCGCCGGTGTCGACGCCCGGCGGAATCTTCACCGACAGCGTCTTGCGCTTCTCGATGCGCCCGCTGCCGCCGCACGAACGACACGGGTCCTTGATCACCGAACCGGCACCGCGGCAACGCGGGCATGTCTGCTGCAGCGAGAAGAAGCCTTGCGACACGCGGATCTGTCCGGCGCCACCACAGTCTCCGCACGGAATCGGCTTGGTGCCTTTCTTGGCGCCGCTGCCTTCGCACTCTTCGCAGGCTGATAGCACCGGCACGCGGATTTCGACCGAATCGCCGCGCACGGCTTTCTCGAGTTCGAGTTCGAGCGTGTAGCGCAGGTCGGAGCCGCGCTGGACCGAACTGCGACCGCCACCACCGAAGATGTCGCCGAATACGTCGCTGAAGATGTCGGAGAAGCTCGCGCCACCGCCGCGGCCGCCCATCGAGTTCTGATCGAGGCCGGCGTGGCCGAACTGGTCGTACGTGCCCTTCTTCGACGGATCGGACAGCACTTCGTAAGCTTCCGACGCTTCCTTGAATTTCTCCTCGGCCGCAGGGTCCTGATTGCGGTCGGGGTGGAACTTCATCGCGAGACGGCGATAGGCCTTCTTCACGTCGGATTCCGAGGCGTCCCGTTCGAGCCCCAACACTTCGTAGTAATCGCGTTTTGCCATGCCGTTTCTGAAACCCCACTCAGCAAAAAAGGGCGCACGCTCATCGGAGCGTGCGCCCGTATCAACCCGTCAGGTTAAGGATGCTACTTCTTATCGTCGTCTTTGACCTCTTCGAACTCGGCGTCGACGGCGCCATCGCCGGCGGCGTTTGCTTCAGCATCGTCGCCGGCGGCGTTCGCTCCGGCACTGGCGTCGGCGTACATCTTCTGCGCCAGCGCACCCGATGCTTCGGTGAGTGCCTCGATCTTCTTCTCGATGTCGTCCTTGTCGTCGCTCTTGATCGCGTCTTCGAGCGCTTTCGCGGCCGATTCGACTTTGGATTTCTCCGTGTCCGTCGCTTTGTCACCGGCGTCCTTCACCGCCTTGCGCGCGGCGTGGATCAAGCCGTCGGCCTGGTTGCGCAGCATCACCATCTCTTCGAACTTCTGGTCCTCTTCGGAATGCGCTTCGGCATCGCGGACCATCTTCTCGATCTCGCTCTCTGACAAACCGCTGGAGGCTTTGATGATGATCGACTGTTCCTTGCCGGT
>DATJGR010000284.1:0-5638 GCA_035494855.1 Pseudomonadales bacterium
CAGGAAGAATACGGAATGCTGTCGGGTCCGTTGATCGACAACATTCTGGCTGCGCGTTTGACCGGCGTGAAGCGTACGCGCGATGGTTACATCGACGACAAGTCCGGCAACCAGAATCCCGACAACTACGGCGACGAGAACTATGCGCTCGCATTGAAGTGGACGCCGTCCGACGATCTCGAGGTGAATACGCGCGGCAACGAACGCAGCTACCGCCGCCGGATGGGTGGGGCGGATGCAGCCGGTATCGTGAACCTGACCGAAGACGGCGGCGCGGTGGATCCGGCTACCGGAACTTCGCGGAACACTTCGACCTTTGCGTGGGGCTTTCGTCGAGTGAATGACACCGTATGTCCGACCTTGACGAGCGGCCGCACGAACTTCCAGGTGCCGACCGGCGTGGGCACGAACACCGCGCGACTGACGCCTGAATGCCGTATCACCACCGCAACCGCCGGCTTTCAGAACCAGCCCGGTTCCACCACGGTCTACTCGTTCACCGATCCTGTCACTGGACAGACAGTCGAAGCGCAGCGCGTTACGCCCGGCGTCGACTTCTCCGGTGTCGGTGCCCAGAACATGAACAACAAGGCGTTCGGTACGAACGCGTCCCGGCAGCACATGTTGGGTCTCGGTTCGCTAAACGGACCGGATGTATCGACCGACACGAGTGGTCACCAGGATGAGTACTTCGACCAGCAGGCAAACTCGACCGACATCCGCTGGACGGTGAACGACACGTTCTCCATCAAGTACATCTTCGGCTATACGGATTACTTCTACGATCGGACGTCTGACGTCGACCTCACCAGCAACACCGACGCGAACACTCTGTACTCGGGTGACGAACAGTTCTACGTGAGTCAGGAGACCGAATACATCTCCCACGAGTTGCAGTTCTTCAACGATTGGAACGATCGCCTGACGTCGACGACCGGCTTGTTCTATTACAAGGCCGACATCACGCAGCGTGGCGACTACTACAACTCGAACTCGAACGGTCGTTACACGCAAGGCTTCAATTACAGTCCGAGCATCGTAGGTCCGCTCTCGTTCATCGGTGGGATCCCGCAGGTATCGCTGTTCAGTGCGAAGCAGGATGGCCTGCTCGTCCGCGCAGGCAACTTGCCGGCGGGGAACTGCGTGCCGTTGGAATCGAGCCTGGCGTTGACGAATCCGTTCACCTACTGCTTTGGCCGCAAGGACGGCGACCCCGTTGGCAGCAACACGAACGTGGCCCATGGCCCGACGACGGCCGGCACGGACACGGAATACCAGACCCGCACCGAGCGTGAAGCATTCGCCCTGTACACGCAGAGCGTGTTCACGATCAACGAGCACTTCGCATTGACGCTGGGCGCTCGCTGGGCGCGTGACCAGCTTCACGGCGAAGAGAACGCGTTCTACCAGAGCGAAGGCGGTCAGGCGTTGCTGGTGGGCGCAGTTCCGGCGCTCGGATTCGTCGGCAACCTGGGTTCAGTCCCGATTCCGTTGAGCCCCTTGTTGCCGGCCGGATTCTGTAACGCGGGTCCGAACGCGTTCTGCGTACCGAGCCTGGCGCAGGTGAATCAGGCGATCGGCGCGATGGATGCGAACGGTCAGGTGCTGAATTACAACACCGTGCTGACGACCGGCGTGCCGATATCGCAATCGTTGTGGCGGCAGCTGTATCGCAAAGACGACGCGGTGACAGGTCGCATCAACCTCGATTGGACGCCGAACGACAAAGACCTGATCTACCTCTCGGTGACGTCCGGTACGCGCGCAGGAGGATTCAACCTCGGTAACTTCAGCGCCAACGCGAAGTACCAGCCCGAAAGCCTCGTTGCGTATGAATTGGGTTACAAGGGGGAGATCCGTGACGGCACGATGCAGGTCAATGCGGCCGTCTACTACTACGACTACAGCCACGTGCACACGCCGGCTGCGAGCCCGTCTGCCCTAGGCGGCGTCTCGACCAGCACGTTTGCGGTGCCAGGCGCCGAGATGATCGGCTTCGACACCGACGTACTGTGGTTGCTCACCGACCGCGTTACCCTGGGTGCGACCGTGAGCTTCACGCACAGCGAATACACGGAGAACTTCGATGTGATCGACGAATTCAACGCAGAGCGCCCCGGCTCGCTATTCGATCCGCTCGCAACGCCGTTCAACATCAAAGGCAATACGATGTTGCGCGTCCCGGAGAAGAAGTTCGACGCGTATGCGCAGTACGCCCTTCCGATTGGCGGCGACCGTGGCACGTTGACGTTCCTCGCCGACTATTCATGGATCGACAAGGTGTACTTCTCGCTGTTCGAAGAAGGCACCGACAAGGCTCCCTCGTACAGCCGTGTGGACACGCGCATTACGTGGTTGTCGGCGGGCGAGAACTGGAACGTTTCGGCATTCTGCAACAACGTGTTCGACGACATCGGTATCCGTCAGATCGAAGCGTTGTCCGAAGCGGACAACTTCCGTCGTACCGGCACGCTGACGAACCCGCGGACGTACGGTCTCGAACTGCTCTACAAGTTCGGCGCCTGGAAATAGTCGCCAACTGACCAACGATTCGTATAGGGGGCTTCGGCCCCCTTTTTTTCAGTCGATTGTCGCCAGCATGCCCCACGACAGGTCGCTGATGCGATGCGTGGCGACCGAGAATCCCGAACGCTGCAGCGCTGCGACACAGTCGTCGACGTTCCAGAAGAACTCTTCGTCGATTGCAGCCGCAACGTCCGGCCACTCGTGGCGGTAACGCTCGATCGCGTCGCGCCGATCGTGTTCGGATGCGAACATCAGGTCTCCGAATGCGGCGCGGGCGCCCGGATTGGCGGCGTGACGGATCCGTTGGAACAGCAGTTCCTTCTCTGTCGGGATCAGGTGGTGTATCGCGTAGGTCGACACGAAGCGGTCGAAACGATCGGTGCGTCCGTCGAAATACTCGAGCAGATCATCGCGCTGCCACTCGACGGGACCGCCGACCTTTGTCGCCGCAATCTCGAGCATCGCGGCCGATACGTCTACCGCCACGACCCGGCGCGACGGTGGTAACAGTCGAGTGAGATTACCGGTGCCGGCGCCGAGTTCGAGTACGTCGTGACGTGCCTCGATACGGGCGCTGCGCACCACCCACGCCAGCAATTCCGCGTAGCCGACCCGCACCGGATGCGCCTCGTTCTGCACGTCGACGTCGTAGTCCGGCGCATCTGCGTCGTGATTGAATGTGTCGGCGAAGCGGCTGCGCATGAGAAGGGATCGGCATGAGTCGGACGAATTGAAACACGAATCGCACGCGCGATCAGCGGCCGACTTCGATTCGCTATGGGTGCGCGATCTTCGCTGGCTCGACGAGCCGAACCGCCGCGGGAACGGAACGAGCAGGGTCGGTGTGGCGGACACCAGCACGTGGCCGGAGCTGGGCATTTCGGGTCGCGTCTACGTGAAACGTCAGCAGGCGTTCTTCTGCCGCCCGGCATGGAATGCGTTTCGACGCACGCCGACGCTGCGGCGCGAGACGCGCTTCATCGCCCGCGCGCGTGCGCTCGGCGTGAACGTGCCGGATGTGGTGTTGTATCAGGAAGGTTCCGACGACCGCGCGATACTGGTGCTGCGGGAGATCGACGGAGCAGTGGATCTCGAAAAGAGCCTGCTTTCACTCGATGCGATCGACCGGTGCGAACTGTTCAAAAACATAGGAAAAACGCTGGCCAAACTGCACTCCGCACGCCTCGTGCACGGCGCCGTTTATCCGAAACACGTGCTGGTCGAGGTGTGCTCCTGCCGCGTCTGGCTGATCGATCTGGAGAAGACTCGTTGCGTACTGTCCCGATCTTCAGCGGCGACGCGCGACATTGCGCGCCTCGTCCGACACGCGCCGTTCATGACGGACCCCGATCTCGAAGCGCTCGTGAGCGGATACGACGCTCGGGCGTTTCCGCGACTGCTGGAGCGGTTGAAGCGCTGACCGTTGCTCAATCGTACAAGTGACAGGCGACGAGGCGTTCCGCGTCGCCGTGCAGCGGCTTCAGCGGCGGGCGCACGACGCGACAGACATCCATCACCTTCGGACATCTGTTGGCGAACCGGCAACCGGGCGGAATGTTCACGGGCGACGGAATTTCGCCGACGATCTCGGCGCTGCTGCGCGACCGCTCGGCGATCGGATCGGGTTCCGGGTTGGAGCCAACGAGTAATTGCGAATACGGATGCTGCGGCTCGTAAAACACCTGATCCGCGCGGCCGATTTCGATGAGCGAGCCGAGGTACATCACCGCCATCCGATCCGAAACGTAACGCACCATCGACAGATCGTGCGCGATGAACAACAGCGTGAGCCCCATCGACGATTTCAGCTCGTCGAGCAGGTTCACCACCTGCGCCTGCACGGAGACGTCCAGCGCTGAGATCGGCTCGTCGCAGACGACGAACTCCGGTTCGAGAATCAGCGCGCGGGCGATGCCGATCCGTTGTCGCTGCCCGCCCGAGAATTCGTGCGGATAGCGCGCCATGTGGTCCGGTTCGAGCCCGACGCGACGCAACCAGTCCGCGACGCGTTCGCGGATATCCGCCGCCGCTGTCCGGCCGTGCAGTTTCAGCCCTTCGCCGATGATTTCGCCGACCGTCATGCGCGGATTCAACGACGAGTACGGATCCTGGAAGATCATTTGCATGCGTTTCGCATGGCGCTGAAAGTCGGGCGGCGAGTACTTCTGCGGCAGCGTTTCGCCGCGATAGACGACGCTGCCGCTTGTCTTGTCGTGCAACCCGATCAGCGTTTTGCCGAACGTCGATTTGCCGGAGCCGCTCTCGCCGACCAACCCGACCACTTCGCGCTCGGCGATGGCGAGCGACACCTCGTCGAGCGCGTGCACCACCTGACCGCCGCCGATCGGAAAGTGCTTGGTCAATCTGTCGGCGCTGATCAGCCCGTTCATGAGCGCGACGCGATGTGAGGGCGCGACGCAACGTGAAGGCGATCGACCGGGCGGTGCGCAGCCTCGTGGTGCAACCAGCAGCGGGACGAGTGGCCGTCGCCCACTGCGAACGGCGGCGGCCGCTCGTCGCGACAGATCTGCATCGCATGCGGGCAGCGCGCGAAGTAGCCGCAGCCGACCGGCGGCGCAAACAGATCCGGCGGGCTGCCGTCGATCGGTTGCAACCGATGCTGGCGGCTCGACGTGCTCGACGGCATGGCATCCCGCAAGCCCAGCGTGTAGGGGTGCGCCGATCGATAGAAGATGTCGTGCGCGGTGCCGTGCTCGACGATCTCGCCCGCGTACATCACGTTCACGTGATCTGCCATGCGCGCGACCACGCCGAGATCGTGCGTGATCAGAATGATCGCCATGCCGTTCTGACGCTGAATTTCCTGCATCAGATCGAGGATCTGCGCCTGAATCGTCACGTCCAGCGCGGTCGTCGGTTCGTCGGCGATCAGAATGGCGGGTTCGCACGCGATCGCCATGGCGATCATCGAGCGCTGCAGCATGCCGCCTGAAAACTCGAACGGATATTGCCGGGCGCGTTTTTCCGCGTCCGGGATCCGCGTTGCCGACAACAGTTCGATGGCGCGGTCCATCGCCTGCGTCGCCGAGAATCCGCGGTGGACGATCAAGGTTTCGGCGATCTGGTCGCCGATCGTCATCGTCGGGTTCAG
>DATJGR010000285.1:0-8271 GCA_035494855.1 Pseudomonadales bacterium
ACGTTCCGACCATTGCGGCAATCCGGTGTTCGCATCGAACAGCTGCGCAGTCACGCGCAGCCTGTCGCCGTCGCGTTGCACGCTGCCTTCCAGCACCGACCCTGCGCGCAGCTTGCGCCCGATCGTACGAACGTCGCCGTCATTTCGAAAGCCGAAGCTGGAGGTTTTAGCCACCACCCGGATGTCGGCAATCGCGCCGAGCGCGTGCATCACTTCCTCGGCGAGCCCGTCGCCGAGGTATTCGTCGGTGCCCGACAGACCCGCAAAGGGGAGCACCGCAACGTGCATGCGATCGAGGGTGGTTGACGGCGGCTGGTGCGGAAACAGGAACCACAGCGCTCCCGCCGCAACGATCACCAGCGCCAATGCGAACAGCAGCCAGGGGCGCGCCCCCTTCCGGTCTCCGAAATGTTCGCTAGTGAGGCCCATGGCGCTCCACTGTCGTGACTCTCCGTTCAACATACTGATTTACTCGATCCTTAACATCTCTTGCGCTGCAACCGATTACGACGACACTACCGGCGAGCGCAGCTGCGGAAGGTGGAGACACCCAATCATGGCGATGCCGGGACCGTTGCCTTTCAATCTCAAACTCGCGTTCGGAGTCGGCCAGGCCGCCGAAGGTCTGAAGAACGGCGCGTTCGGTACATTCCTGCTGTTCTACTACAACCAGGTGCTCGGCATGCCGGGCACGCTCGCAGGCATTGCCGTCGGCACCTCGCTCATCATCGATGCGTTCACCGATCCGTTGTGCGGCTCCATTTCCGACCACTGGCAATCGCGCCACGGACGCCGCCACCCGTTCATGTACGCCTCGATCGTGCCGCTGGCGATCACGTTCTACTTCCTGTTCCACCCGCTCGTCTCGAGCGAGCTGGGTCTGTTTCTATGGCTGATTGCGTTCAGCAATCTGTCGCGCATCGCCATGACGCTGTATCACGTGCCGCATCTGGCGCTCGGCGCCGAGATGACCGACGACTTCGCCGAACGGTCCGCCGTGGTCGGTTACCGGCAGTTTTTCGCAACGTTCGGCGGGCTCGGGGCCACAGTCATTGGCTTCTGGATCTTCTTCGTGCCGACCGCGGAGTTCCGCAACGGACAACTCAACGAAGGGGCGTACGCGCCGTTTGCGATGACCCTCGCGGTGCTGATGGTGATCACCATCTTCTGGTCGGCGTATGGGACGCGTGCCGTGATTCCCTTTCTGCCGAAGGCCGCGCCGCAAGCCCCGATCAGCATCGTCGGCGTGGTGCGTCGAACGCTGACCGACATCGCGGCGGCGATGCGCTGCGGCTCGTTCCGTTGGCTGTTCGGCGGTGTGCTGATCGTTTACGTGATGGTCGGGGTCGACGCCGCGCTGAACATCTACATCTATACGTACTTCTGGGAGTTCAACCACAACGAGATCGTTGCACTCGCGCCTGCATACCCGATCGGCGTGCTGCTCGGCGCCGTCTTCGCCCCGAAGGTCCTCGGCCGCTTCGGCAAACGCTTCGGCGTGATGTTCGGTACCACGTCCTGGGCAGCGTGGCAGATCATTCCGATCGTGGCGCGGTTCATGGGATGGTTTCCGGACAACGGTGACGTCCTGCTGGTACCACTGCTCGTGGCGATCCGCGTGATCCAGGGCGCATCGACCGTGCAAGCGAACGTCGCGTTCGGATCGATGGTGGCCGACACCGTCGACGAACACGAACTGAACACCGGCAAGCGTCAGGAGGGAATCTTCTTCGCATCGAGTTCGTTTGCTGCGAAGGCCGCGTCCGGCATGGGCAACATCATCGCCGGCTTCGCGCTGGACCTGATCAGCTGGCCACGCGGCACGCACGTGAAGACCGCGGCCGACGTGCCCGCAGACGCGATCGCCGAACTCGGAATGCTGTATGGGCCGTATGTCGCCGGCTGCGGGGTGTTCTCGGTGTGGTGCTATACCCGCTACCGCCTGACACGCGAGCGCCACGCGGAGATTCTCGAGGAGCTGTATTCCCGACGCGGTCGCCCCTCGTCGGTCAAGATTGCCGGCTGACGTCGGCTGGCTCCGTCCGGGCGCATCGAATACCCTCTGCTCCCCGGCGGATTGAGCGAGGGCCTTCGTGAATAGACTGCCGACGCGCGTGTTCGGATTGTTGCTGCTGACAGTTTCGCTTTCCGTCGCAAGCTGCCAGGCGTTCGTCCATTCGTTGCCGCACACGGACGAAACGCCTGCCCTCGACCAGCGCGACATCCACGGCACGCCGCACAATCCTCGCGACGACCTGCACGGCAACGTATGAACGATCTGATCCGCAAAGGGCGCGCGTGGGCGCCGGTGCTGAAAGCGGCGGCGCTGTTCGTGCTGCCGATGCCGTTGACGATAGCGGTGTTGCTCGCGTTGATCTCCGGCGACATGACGCAGCTGCTGACGACCAGCGGCGCGCTGGCGTCGCTGTGGTCCGCCGGCATGTTGTCCTGGCGCGCGCTGGTCGGCGAAGCGCGCTACTTCCTGGGTGAAACCACCGATCCGCCGGCGTTGCCGCTGAAAGCGATCAGCACCGGCCTGACCGCGCTCGGCGCCGGGCTCGCCGCCACCGCTGGCGGACACGGCTTCGTGAGCGCGGCCGTGTTCGGCGCGATGGCGGGCGTCGGCTACCTGTGCTTTTACGGTCGCGATCTGAAACCGCATCGCGTCGAAGTGGCGAGCGTCGACGGCGTCGACGGCGCCGCCATCACCGCCACGCTGAAACAGGCTTACGGCCGATTGCGCGGCATCGAAGCGGCTGCGCGCGACATCCGGGTGCCGGAATTCGGCGATCGGCTCGCTCGCATCATCGACATCGGTCGCGGCATCCTGCAGGAAATCGAACGCGATCCGCGCGACGCATCGCGCGCGCGCAAATTCATGAACATCTATCTAGACAGCGCCGAGCGCGTCACCACCGAGTACGCGCGCACGCACCGGCAGTTGCGCAGCCAGCCGCTCGAACAGAACTTCCGCCAGCTGCTCGTCGACATGGAGAGCACCTTCGACCAGCAGCGCGTGAAGCTGCTCGAGAAAGACCTTACTTCGCTCGACGTCGAGATCGAAGTGTTGAACGCGCGTTTGAAACGCGAGGGCGTCAACTAGAACCGCACGGCCGGTAACGGCCATAGGAGGCAGCGTGACCGAGACCACTCCGACCCAGACCGCAACCGCACCCGCCACGCTGGCGCCGACACCCCCCGTGCCCCCCGCCGAGGTGGTCGCATACACGGCTGCACCACCGGCGTTGCGCGCCGAAATCGACAAAGCGGTCGCCGAGATCGACCTCGACGACAGCAACTCGATTCTGTTCTTCGGCAGCGCGGCGCAGAGCGAAGTGACGTCGGTGGCGGACGAAATGCTCGACGGCGTGCGCAACAAAGACACCGGCCCCGCGGGCCAGGCACTGAACGAAATGGTGTCGACGTTGCGCGGCTTCGCACTCGACGATCTGGACCCGAACAAGAAGCGCGGATTCATTTCGCGGCTGCTCGGCAAAGCGAAACCGATCGCAAAAGTGCTGCAGCAATACGAACAGGTGCGCGGCCAGATCGACTCGATCAGCAACCGACTGGACGGCCACACCAGTGCACTGATGAAAGACATCGGCATGCTCGACCGGCTGTACGACAAAACGCTCGCGTACTTCCACAGCCTCGCGACGTACATTGCCGCCGGCGAAGAATGGCTGCGCCGCCTCGACGCGGAACAGCTGCCCGCGTTGCAGAAACAAGCCGAAGCGAGCGCCGACGTGCTGAAGGCGCAAGCGGTGCGCGATCTGCGCGCGAAACGCGACGACCTGGAGCGCCGCGTGCACGATCTGAAGCTGACGCGACAGGTCACGATGCAGAGCCTGCCGTCGATCCGTCTCGTACAGGAAAACGACAAGGCGCTGGTCGGCAAGATCGGCTCGACGATGGCCAACACGATTCCGTTGTGGCGCCAGCAACTGGCGATGGCCGTGACGATCGCGCGGTCGGCGGAAGCAGGCGACACGCTGAAGCAGGCCACCGACCTCACAAACGAACTGCTCACCGCGAACGCGGACACGCTGCGCACGTCCACGCAGGCGATCCGCACGCAGATCGAACGCGGTGTGGTCGACATTGCCGCCGTCAAACAGGCGAACGACGCGTTGATCGCTACCATCGACGACGCGTTGCGCATCGCCGACGACGGCAAGCGCCAGCGCGTCGAAGCGGAGAAGACGCTGGTCGCGTGCGAAGCGGAGCTGAAGCAGGCGCTCGGCGCGGCGAAGTCGCGCGGCCCCCAACCGGCGCGCTGAGGACGGCGTTCGAGAGGAGCACACGATGCCGAAGCTACTCAAAGCGCCAACACGCACCGTGCGATCGCGCGTATTCGACAGCGCGCGCTGGGATGGGTATCGGCCGCGCAACGACGACATCATCATCGCCACCTACTCCAAGTGCGGCACGACCTGGATGCAGCGCATCGTCGGCATGCTGCTGTTCCAGTCTGCTGCGCCGATGCGCATCTGGGATCTGTCGCCCTGGCCCGACATGCGCCTGTTCGGACCGATCGAAGCCGAACTCGCGAAAGCCGAAGCGCAATCGCATCGCCGATTCTTCAAAACCCACTTACCGTTGGACGCGCTGCCGATCTATGAGGGCGTGAAAGTGATTCACGTTGCCCGCGACGGCCGCGACGCCGCCATGTCTCTTCACAATCACCTCGCCAACTTCACGCCGAAGACCTTGGACGATCTGAACGCCATCAGCCGCGCAGATCCCAAGTTCGGCAACGACTATCCGCCCACACCGCAGGACCCCGCGCAGTTCTTTTCGGACTGGATCGACGACGGTGGCGCGCAGGGCGACATCGGCGCCGGCTTTTATTGCGTCGAGAACTCGTACTGGAGCCAGCGCGCGAGCCCGGACGTGCTGCTCGTGCACTACAACGACATGAAAGCCGATCGCGCCGGAGAGATGCGCCGGGTTGCGGCGTTCCTCGGCATCGAAACACCCGCGCCCTTGTGGAAGGACCTCGTCGCCGCGGCGGGTTTCGACGCCATGAAGGAACAGGGCGCCGAACTCATTCCGGCTGCGGCTCAGTTGTGGGTGGAAGGCGCGTCGCGGTTCATGAACAAAGGCACGAACGGCCGTTGGCAGTCGGTGGTGTCGGCCGACGATCTGCGCCGCTACGACGCACAGATCGAAAGACACTTCGCGCCCGAGCTTGCTCGTTGGCTGGAGCATGGGCGCCTCGTTGCAGGCGACCCCCAACCGCCGCCGCGCTAGGCGGGACTCACCTCATCCGCAGCGGCTCGTCGACGTGGTCGCTGTGTCCGCCGATGTCGTACGACATCATCACGAGATCGCGCGGCTTGCCGTTGCGGTCTTCGACGTAGTCGGCGAGCAGCGCTTCCGGGATGAATCCCAGCCGCCGGAACGCGGCTTGTGCGCCGTGCTGGTCGGTCGTCATGTTCGCCATCAGTTTGCGCAACCCGAGACCTCGAGCCAGATCGAAGATCTGCGACGTGAGAATGCGGCCGAGACCGCGCGCGCGATACGCCGCCCCGACGTTCACGCGTAGCTCCCCTACGCGGCGCATCCAGGGCACCTGACTGCGGTGCACGGTCGCGTACCCGACGATGCCGTTCGAATCGAATGCGAGCAGCGTGGCAGACAGCCCCGCCTCGATGTTACGGATCCAGATGTCGACGGCCGCCGGATCGGAGATGTCGACGCGGAGAAACAGCAGGTCTTCCTGCGGGAGGCCGCGCGCGAACGCGAGCATCGCGTTGCGGTCGGCGGCGGTCATCAACCGGATCTGCACCGACTGGCCATCGGGCAGGCTGATCGTTCGAGGGTATTCGGTCACGCTAGGCATGGTGGCTCGCTCACTACATCAAGATGGAAGAGTTCGTGTTCGGTCGCACTACGCGCGCGCTTGTTCGGTACGCGTGCGCGCGGCACTCAGCAGTTCGCCGTACGCCGCTTCGGCCGCGTTCGTCAGCACCGGCAGGTCGGGCAACATCCGTGGCTCGCAGATGAAGCTGAAGTACAGCGCCTGGTTGTAGCTCAGGATCGTGATGCCGAGCCCGATGTTGCCGCTCAGCACCAGTACGCCGATCGTATCCAGCACGCGATGCCCGCACAGATACTGCGGCACCTGCACGCCGGGCACGTTCGTGCAGACGAAGTTCAGCCCGAAGTTCGGCGGCCGCCAGCCTCCTATCGCAGGCAGCAGCGGCATCGGAAAACGTGCCGGCAATGCGGTGGGATCGAAGCGCGTTCCGGTCAACTGGGTTGCTACCAGCGCGATCGGCCACGGCTCCGGGACGCTGTTCTGCAGCAGCGTCAGCGCCTGCGCTTCCTGCTCTTCCTTGATCCGTTCGACCTCGGCGCACACTGCGCCGAGGCGTGTGGCCGGGTTCATCGGCCACGCCGGCAGCATCGGGAAGATCGCCGACACCTGATTGCCGAGCGCGCCCTGCTGCCCCTCAGTGCGGACGTTCACCGGACACATGATGCGCAGGTGCGCGCCGTCCACCCGTTCTCCGTGCTCCGACAGATAGCGGGCCACCGCTTCAGACACGACGGTGAGCACCACGTCGTTGATCGTGCCACCGAGGCTGCGCCGGATCTCGCGGATTTCGCTGAGCGGGCGCTTCATCCAGCGCAACTTCCGATGCGGTCCGACGACGCCGGCGTTGAACGGCGCCGTCACCGCGGGCCGCGACGTGAAGCGCGAAAACACGCCGAACGCTTTGCGCAGCAGTGCCTGCTGGCTCGCGGCGTTCTGGATCGCGGACAGCGGACGACTGCCCGCCAACCGTTCCATGTTGTCGCGCAACGCGCGCGAGAAGAGTTCCGCGCCGGTCGGCAGCGGCTGCGCCACCCACGGTTCCTTCGGCGGCGGCTCGGTATTCGCGCCTTTCGCATCGAAGTCGTACAGGACGGTCGTCAACTCGATTCCGGACGCGCCATCGATCATCGCGTGGTGGGTCATCTGCAGGATCAGCGTCCGCTCCGGCACCCCGGAAACGACGTACACCTTCCATAACGGACGCGATCGATCGAGGATCGGTTCGTTCAACTCGATCGCTGCATCCATGCCCTGTTCCATCGTGGCGCCCTCGGGCAGCCGATGCGGCAGCACGTGATTCGCAAGATCGAAGTCCGGGTCATCCACCCATTCCGGGTGCGCGATGTTGAACGGAACGTGCGCGAGCTTGCGCCGGTACGACGGCACCAGGTGCAGCCGTGTGGCGAAGTGCTCGAAGACCTTCTCGAACGCCAGTTCGCCTTCGAGGACGTAGACCGACGATATGTGCATCGGCCCACTGGCCGACTCCGTGTACAGGAACGATGCGTCCGATTGAGTGAGGCGCATGGACTGCTCCGATGGAATGTCCCCCCAAGGCGCCACTATGGGCGCGCGGGCGTGACGAGTCCAAGCATTCCACGGTTTGACGCGCGCGAACCGTTGCCAGATCGACTCGCTGCGTGGAACCATCGCGCGAATGACTGCGCTACGACGAAGTCCGCTCCGCCTCTGCGCAGTGCTGGTGCTCGCGACCGCCTCCTGCGCGATCGCCGCGCCAGCGGCGGAACTCGAAGACGCCATTGCAGCGCGCCTGCTGTTGATGGACGACGTCGCCCGCTACAAGTGGAATCACGCGCTGCCCGTCGTCGATCCGGAACGCGAGGACGCGCTGCTGGAACGCGCGACTGGCGACGCGGTCGCGATCGGTCTGTCCGAAGCGTACGCGCGGCGCGTCATCGCGGCGCAGATCGACGCATCGCGCGCGATCCAATTGGAGCTCGTCTCGGGCTGGCACCGCGACAAGCAGCCGCCGTTCGCGAACGTCCCGGATCTCGCCACGATGCAGCGACCCGCCATCGACGCCGCAACGCACCGCCTGCTCGAACGACTGCACGCAACGATGTGCACGCTCTCGGACGAGTCGACGCGCGCCGATCTGCAGAACCCGCCGGCGTCGCTCGCCCGCCAGCACGCGGCGTGGTCGATCGCAACCGCAGCGCTCTGGCCGGTGCCCGGCGATGCGTGTGGACATTGAAGCGGTGCTGGTCTTCATGACCTGAGCGATGGTGATCGGAGCCGCCAGTTGCGATGACGTGAGCGGTGGCTGATCGGTGTTCCGGGTACGCTCGAGCCATCCCTGGTCGCTTATATGGACGCCGCCCGGTTGGCAAGTGACGAGGTCGATCGAGTAGAGAGGCGGAAGCAGTCTTATATCCGGCCTGTGCAGCGTCTGAACGCTGGGCCCTGATGAATGTTCGCGAAGG
>DATJGR010000286.1:0-3089 GCA_035494855.1 Pseudomonadales bacterium
CTCGACGCCGCTGACCGGGCTGCCGATCGCGCACAAAGACATCTTCTGCACGGCCGGCGTGCGCACCAGCTGCGGTTCGAAGATGCTCGACAGCTTCATCGCGCCGTACGACGCAACGGCGGTGGCGCGCCTCGACGCGGCTGGCGCGGTGACGCTGGGCAAGACCAACATGGACGAGTTCGCGATGGGCTCGTCGTGCGAAACCAGTTACTACGGTCCGGTTCGCAACCCATGGGATACGATGCGCGTGCCGGGCGGTTCGTCCGGTGGTTCGGCGGCCGCGCTCGCGGCGGGGCTCACACCCGCCGCAACCGGTACCGATACGGGTGGATCGATCCGCCAACCAGCCGCGCTGAGCGGTGTGTGCGGACTGAAACCGACCTATGGCTGTGTATCGCGCTACGGCATGGTCGCGTTCGCGTCCAGCCTCGATCAGGGCGGACCGATGGCGCGCAGCGTTGCCGACATCGCGCTGCTGCTCGACGCTATGGCGGGATTCGACGCGAAGGACTCGACGAGCGCGCAGAACGGCCACGACGGCAAGGCATCGATCGCGGCAGCTAGACCGGCGCGACCGCTGCGGATCGGTCTGCCGAAGGAATATCTCGAGATGCTCACCGACCCCGCACTGGCGCGCGTTTTCGACGAAGCGCGCCGCGTCTTCGAAGCGGCCGGCCATTCGCTGGTGGAAGTATCGTTGCCGCACACGACGGCCGCGGTCCCCACCTACTATGTGGTCGCGTCCGCGGAAGCGTCGACGAACCTGTCGCGCTTCGACGGCGTGCGCTACGGCCATCGTTGCGAGGCGCCGGCCGATCTAACGGATTTGTACGAGCGCTCCCGCAGCGAAGGGTTCGGCCGCGAGGTGAAACGCCGGATTCTCACCGGTACGTACGCGCTGTCGGTCGGCTACTTCGATGCGTACTACCTGAAGGCGCAGCGCGTGCGCCGACTCATCCGCGACGATTTCCTCACCGCATTCAGCTCGGCAGACGCGTTGCTCGCGCCGACCGCGCCGAGCACGGCGTTTCCGATCGGCCAGATCAGCGACCCGGTCGAAATGTATCAGCAGGACGTTTTCACCGTGCCCGCCAGTCTCGCCGGCGTGCCCGCGTTGGCATTGCCAAGCGGGTTTCACCAGGGGCTGCCCGTCGGCATGCAGCTGATCGGACCGCACTTCAGCGAAAGCCGTCTCATCGGCCTCGGCGCCGATTTCCAGCGCGCCACCGATTGGCATCGTCACTCACCCGCGGCGATCGGATAGCTGGCCATGCAATGGGAAACCGTAATCGGCCTCGAGGTTCACGTGCAACTCGCCACGCGCTCGAAGATATTCTCGGGCGCGAGCACCGAGTTCGGCGCATCGCCCAATACCCAGGCGAGCGGCCTGGACATCGCGTTGCCCGGTACTCTGCCTGTGTTGAACGAAGCGGCCGTGCGCATGGCGGTGACGTTCGGCGTCGCAATCGACGCGCACATCAGCACCCGTTGCATCTTCGACCGCAAGAACTACTTCTATCCCGACCTGCCGAAGGGCTATCAGATCAGCCAGTTCGAGAACCCGATCGTCGGCGCCGGTAAGGTCGACCTACGCCTCGACGATGGCTCCTCGCGCACGATCCGCATCACCCGCGCGCATCTCGAAGAAGACGCCGGCAAATCGCTGCACGAGGATTTCGCCGGCATGACCGGCATCGACCTCAACCGGGCCGGCATGCCGTTGCTCGAGATCGTGTCGGAACCGGACTTGCGCAGCGCAAAGGAAGCGGCAGCGTACTTCCGTCAGATGCACACGCTCGTGCGCTACATCGGCATCTGCGACGGCAATCTCAACGAAGGGTCGATGCGGTGCGATGCCAACGTCTCGGTGCGTCCTGCAGGATCCAACGAACTCGGCGAACGCACGGAGATCAAGAACCTCAATTCGTTCCGCTTCCTCGAGCGCGCGATCGATCACGAAGTGGCGCGTCAGATCGAAGTGATAGAGAGCGGCGGGCGCGTGCGGCGAGAAACGCGGCTGTACGATCCAGATCGCGACGAGACGCGCACCATGCGCAGCAAAGAACTCTCGGACGACTATCGCTACTTTCCGGAACCCGATCTGCTGCCGGTCGTCATCGACGAAGCGTTCATTTCGACCGTGCGCGACTCGTTGCCAGAACTCCCCCAGCGGAAGCGCCGCCGCTACATCGACGAACTGGCGCTCTCCGACTACGACGCATCACGCCTGACTGACGACCCGAGTGTGGCGCGATTCTTCGAATCGGTTCTCTCGGTCTGCGGTGAGGCGAAAGCAGCGGCGAACTGGATTCTCGGCGACTGGGCCGCAACGTTGAACCGACACGAACTCGCGCCGGACATGAGCGCCGTCACGGCCGACCAACTCGGTACGCTCATCAGCCGCGTGCGGGCAGGCACGATCACCGGGAAAGTGGCCAAGTCGCTGTTCGACGCGCTGTGGAAAGCAGCGGACCCCAAGCGCAGCGTCGACGATCTGATCAAGGAACATGGACTCGAGCAGGTTTCCGACTCGAGCGAACTCGGCGCGGTCATTCGCACGATCGTCGATGCGAATCCGGAACAGGCGGCGCAGTTCCGTGCCGGCAAAGAGAAGGTGCTCGGTTTCTTCGTCGGCCAGATCATGAAGGCAACGCAAGGCCGGGCGAACCCGCAACAGGTCAACTCGTTACTGAGGGAAGCGCTCTCATCCGACTGACGCGTTTCCGAGCCCCCGTCTGATTTATGGATATAACGAAAGCGCCTGACCGGCCGCTTCGAATCTGTGGTCGCTGACATTAGAATGGCAGCCCTTTCTGCGACTCTCCCGCCATGGCCGGCTATCAGATCACCCATCTCAAGCAACTCGAAAGCGAGAGCATTCGCATCATTCGCGAAGTCGCCGCCGAGTTCGAAAACCCGGTGATGCTGTACTCGATCGGCAAAGACTCGACCGTGCTGCTGCATCTCGCGCGCAAGGCGTTCTTCCCGGGACGGGTGCCGTTTCCGCTGCTGCACGTCGATACCACGTGGAAATTCCGCGAGATGATCGCGTTCCGCGATCGCGTGGCGAAGCAGAACGAACTCGAGCT
>DATJGR010000287.1:0-12773 GCA_035494855.1 Pseudomonadales bacterium
CCGAACTCCGCACCATCGTGCGCGCTATGAAC
This sequence comes from Pseudomonadales bacterium, assembly GCA_035494855.1. GTDB lineage: Bacteria > Pseudomonadota > Gammaproteobacteria > Pseudomonadales > Azotimanducaceae > DATJGR01. The sequence goes on from DATJGR010000287.1 coordinate 33, forward strand.
TACATGACAGCATCGAACAGCCGACGCGGTGTCGCGCCCAATCCGGACGCTTCTGCGCGAATGCGGCTTCCCGTTCGGGTTGCTCCGCGTAGGGCGTTCGCAATACGTCGAGCAACTCGCTGACCGGCGCATAGTCGCCCTTCTCGGCCGCGTCGATCGCGAGTTGGGCGAGATAGTTGCGCAACACGAACTTCGGATTCACGGCGTCCATTCCTGCGCGCCGCGCGGACGCGTCGAGGTTTTCGTGGCGGACGCGGTCGCTGTACTCGCGTAACCAGCGCGTGAACTGCGCGCGAACCTCGGCGGTGAGTTGTTCCGGTACGTAGAACGCGTCGAGCAGCGGTTCGAGCAGCGCAGCCTCGACGGCGTTCATGTCCACCTGCGCGAGACGCCTGAAGAAGATCGGCATGTCGGTCTCGGCACGCCTCAACACGGCGTCGAGTCCGGCGAACAGTTCCGCATCGTCCGCTTCGAACGCGTGCAGTCCGAGTTTGCGTGCCATCATCGCCTGCCACGATGCGGTGTAGTCGCGCGCGAATTCCTGCAGCACGGCTTCGAGCGGTGCCGCTTCGTTCACCAGCGGATAGATGGCATTCGCGAGCTGCAGCAGATTCCACTGCGCAATCGGCGGCTGCTGGCCATATCGATAACGCCGCGTACCCGCGTCGGTTGTGTTGGGTGTCCAGTCTGGATCGTAGTCCTCGAGCCATCCGTACGGGCCGTAGTCGATCGTCAGGCCGAGAATCGACATATTGTCGGTGTTCATCACGCCGTGCACGAAACCGACGCGCATCCACTCGACGATCATCCGCACCGTTCGGCGCGACACTTCCGCGAACCATGCGACGTACGTCTGCGCGGACGGCGCTTCGGCGTCTGCGAGCAACTCTGGGAATTCGTTGCGGATCGTAAAGTCGGCGAGGTGCCGCAGCAGTTCGACGTCGCCGCGCGCCGCAAGAATCTCGAAGTGCCCGAAACGGGTGAACGAAGGGGCGACGCGACAGACCACTGCGCCGGGTTCGGCGGCCGGATGGCCGTCGTACAGCATGTCGCGCATGACCTGCTCGCCGGTTGCCACGAGACTCAACGCGCGCGTCGTCGGCACGCCGAGGTGATGCATCGCCTCACTGCACAGGAATTCGCGGATCGACGACCGCAGCACCGCCAGCCCGTCGGCGGTTCGCGAGTACGGGGTGGGACCCGCACCCTTCAGTTGCAGAGCCCAATGCTCGTCGCGCGAATTGACGACCTCGCCGAGGTTGATCGCCCGGCCATCTCCCAACTGTCCTGCCCAGTTGCCGAACTGGTGTCCGCCGTAAACCGTGGCGTACGGGTCCATTCCGTCGAGCACGCGATTGCCGGCAAACACTTCTGCAAACGCCTGCGATTCGATTGCCGAAAACGGCAGATCGAGTAGTTGCGCGACTTCGCGCGAGTAGGCGATCAGTTGCGGCTTCGCGACCGGGGTGGGCATGACGCGCGAAAAGCTCGCGCCGATGACCTGACGGCGGAAGTTAGCCGGTTCCGGATCAGCCGGCAGTTCGCGTACGAAGCGGTTGTCGAACCGCAAGCGCTCGAGCGGCGAGCGCGACGAGGAAGTGTTCATGCCCGCATGGTAGCGGGCCGCTCCATCAAGTGCGACGCGCCATGCTGTCCATCAACGCCTGCTTACCCGCGTCGACCCACGGCCGGTTGGCCGGCACGTCGCGGCGGACCGGCGTGGTCTGGTATTCGTTGGCCCACGCCCGCCGCATGCCGCTGGTGAGATTCGGACCAGCGTAGTGCAGCGTGCGGCAGTGATGAAACGTCATACCACCGGCTTTCAACGGCACCGGCACACCGGCGCTCGTGTCATACGGCACGTCGATCTCCAGGATGTGCACGGACGGATCGTTGCCGCCACCATGCTTGTGCGGCAGCACCTCGTTCTTGTGGGAGCCGGGCAGGAACCACATACAGCCGTTTTCGACGAACACGTCGTCGAGTGGGAACCACGCTCCGAGGGCGCGGTAGTCGTTCTTGACGCCCCAGTAAGCCTCGTCCTGGTGCCACGGCGTGGCCTCGCCGCTGTTTGGCGTCTTGAAGATGAGATGACCCCAGTTTTCGACCTTCGATGGGTCCACCTGCAGCAGGCGCGACGCGATGCGATGCGCATTCTTCCACATCGCGGTTTCGCGGATTTCCGGTACGAATCGCTCGGGCGCCAGCAGCTGTCCGACCTTTGGTTCATCGGTGGTGCCGTACGACCGGGTGAGATCGAACACTCCGTCGAGAAAGCCGTCACGCGGCCTCGAGATCAGATCGTCGTAGACCCTGCGCAGCCACTCGAGTTCTTCGTCCGTCGTGATGCGCTCGATCGCCAGGTAGCCGTTGCGTTGATAGAAGTCCACTTCGGCTTCGCCGACATCGACGTCTAACTGCTCTGTAATCGTTTTCATCTCTGCGTCGACCTTCCCTAATCAGATGATGTAACTTGCGTCAGGGTGTGCCGGCAAGCGTACCGGTTCGACCCGCCGAAATACAAACCAAGGTCGGAAATCCATTTCTTAAGGGGGACTCACATGGCGGAGTTTTCAGGGCTTGGCCTGCATCTGGGCAACCTGTCGCGGCTGTCCAAAGCAGAGACGCGATCAATCAGTCCGGAGAACTTCACCGGCGAGAAAGGCAAAGCCGGCATGTCGACCGACGGCGCCGCGGCGCAAGCGGCGCGCGGCCTCGGCCAGGGATGGAAGGTCTCGCCGTACATCCTCATCGAACCGGGCGCGACGTTCACGCTGGCCGACATAGAGGGCCAAGGCGCGATCCAGCAGATCTGGATGACGCTCGCCGCCGGCAAATGGCGCCACACGATCCTGCGCGCGTACTGGGACGATCAGGAGCAGCCGTCTATTGAGTGCCCGGCCGGCGATTTCTTCGCGTGCGGCTGGGAGCACTACGCGCAGGTGTCGTCGCTTGCGGTGTGCGTGAATCCGGGGCGCGCGTTCAACTGCTATTGGGAAATGCCGTTCCGCAAGCGGGCGCGCTTCACGATGGAGAATCTCTCCGACGAAAAGATCTATGTGTACTACCAGATCAACTACACACTCACCGACGTGCCTGATGACGCAGCGTATTTCCATGCGCAGTTCCGTCGCACCAATCCACTGCCATATAAAGAGGTGTACACGCTGATCGACGGCGTTAAGGGGCGCGGTCACTACGTTGGAACCTACATGGCGTGGGGCGTGAACAACGACGGCTGGTGGGGCGAAGGCGAGATCAAGTTTTTCATGGACGGCGACAAGAAGTTCCCGACCATCTGCGGCACCGGGACGGAAGACTACTTCTGCGGCGCATACAACTTCGATCCTGGCTCCATGGATCGCTCGCACCCCGGCGGGCCCGGCTACGTTGCGTTCACTACTGCCTACGCGGGCTTGTCGCAGGTCATCAAACCCGACGGCCTTTATCGTTCCCAGCAGCGCTTCGGCATGTACCGCTGGCACATCATGGATCCAGTCAGGTTCCAGAAAGACCTGCGCGTCACCATCCAGGCGTTGGGTTGGCGCACGCACAAAGACCGGCAATATCTGCCGCTGCAGGACGACATCGCGTCCGTCGCGTTCTGGTATCAGACGCTGCCGACCGCGCCGTTCCCGACGCTGCCGGATCGCGACTATCTCGAGGTGATATGACCCGGATCGACGCGCGCACATTTTCCGCCGCGTTTTACGGCGTAGCCTGACCCGCTTTCATGGCGATCCACTTACGCAGCCTGAGTCGCTCGTAATCAGGCACTCTCGCAGCGATGTCCAGGAAGAGACGACTCATTACCGCAGGCGGCGGATACACCGCCGGGTCGTCAAGAACGGCGGGGTCGACCAAAGCGGCCGCTGAGGTCACGGCGCTCTGATAGAACAACGCGCTCGTGAAACCGGCTGCGGTGTGCGGACTCAACAGGTGATCGATGAGACGATATGCATTCTCGATGTGCGGCGCGTCGGCAGGAACGGCCATGACCTCAAACCAGATTGGCGCGCCCTCCTTCGGAATCACATATCGCAGGTTCAGACCCTCGCCGGCCTGCCGGGACTGAATCACCGACCCCGACCAGCCCAGGATCAGGCAGACCTCGCCGTTGGCCAGATCATCGAACAGTTGCGAGGAGTGGAAGTAGCGAACGAACGGCTGGATTCGCGCGATCAACGCGACGGCATCGTCGAGATCAGTCTCGCTCAGCGACTCCGGATTGCGACCGAGATAGTTCAAAGCAATGGGCATCACGTCGCCGGGTGAATCGAGCAAGGCGACGCCGCAGTCCTGAAATTTCCGTACGACGTCCGGGTCGAAGAACAGCGCCCAGGAATCCAATGGCGCGTCCGGCATTCGGGCCAGGATTCGATCGACATTCAAACCCAACCCGGTCGTTCCCCAGCTGTAGGGAATGCCGAAGCGATTGTCCGGATCCATCGCCGCGAGCTTCGCCATCAGAGACGGATCCAGTTCCCGGTAGTTGTGCAACTTGGTGTGATCCAGCGCGAGGTACACACCCGCCGTGAGCTGCTTGGCAAATGCCGACGCGCCGGGCACGACCAGGTCGTAGTTCGAATGCCCCGCCAGGAGCTTTCCTTCCAGAACTTCGTCGGAGTCGTACACGTCGTGGACGACGGCGATCCCGGTCGCGCGCGTGAACTCCGCCAGCGCATCCGGATTCACGTCGTTGAACCAGTTGTAGAAGTTCACCGTTTCACCACGCGCTTCGACGTGCGATGCGGCCTTGTCGCCGCAGGCCGAAAGCCCAACGATCAGGCACAAGCCGAGGATCCGGTACTTGCCCGCGTCGTTCAGCACGCTCACCGCTTTGCGACTACGAGACTCTCGTGACCGCGGAAGAACGGGTTCGTGCCCCAGTGGGGCTCCGCGTCGCAGAGTCGCATGTCAGGGAACTCCGCCAACAGTTTCTCGAAGGTGACCTTCGCCTCCAGTCGCGCGAGCGAAGCACCGATGCACAGATGGATGCCGTAACCGAACGACACCTGATTGACCTTCTCGCGACCTGGATCGAAACGATCGGGCGCGTCGTTGGCGTCCGGATCACGATTCCCTCCGGCGATGCCGACGAAAACGATCTCGCCTCGCTTCATGTGCTTGCCGTGAAACTCCAGGTCTTCGAGCACGAATCGCTGCGTCGCCTGCACCGGTGGTTCGAAACGCAGCATCTCTTCGATGGCCGCTGGAATACGCGCGGAGTCGTCGCGAAGCGTCTTCCACAAACCGTGTTTCAGCAGCAGATACGCGCCGTTTCCGATCAACCGCGTCGTCGTCTCGTGCCCCGCCACGAGCAATAGCAGGCAGGTGTTGTAGAGCTCGCGTTCGCTGAGCGTGTCACCCGCTTCTTCGGCTCGTATCAGCTGGCCTATCAGATCGTCACCGGGGTTGCCGCGGCGGCTGTGGATGATGTCGCGAAAGTACTGGATCAGCGCATTGCTCGCCGCGGTACCTCGCTCCACCTTCGTAGGGTCGTTAGTGCCGGTTCCGTCGATCAGATCCTCGGACCAGGCCTGGAAGCGGGCGTGATCCGACTCCGGCAAGCCCATCATTTCGGCGATGACGATGGCTGGAAGCGGTTTGGCCAGCGTGGCGACGATGTCGAAAGTGGCGTCGTTGTCCACACGCCGCAGGCAATCGTCCACGATGAGGCGAATCCGCGGTTCCAGCGACTGAATGAACTTGTGCATGAAGCCCTGCGATACGAGACGCCGAATGCGCGAGTGATCGGGCGGATCGAGATTCAACATGCTGGGGTGCTCGAAGCTCGCGCGACGCTCCTCATCGAGGTCTGGCAGGATTTTCTTCACGAGTTCCGGGAATTTGCGCACGTCGGAACTGAATCGTTTGTCTCTCAGCACCTCCTGCACGAAATCGAAACTGGTCACCCACCAGGCGCGCAGCGCGATCGAATAGTGGATCGGGGCCTTCGTTCGCAGCCGGTCGTAGAACGGGTACGGATCTTCCGCCAGTGCCGGATCGAAGATGTTCAAGCTGACGCCGTGCAAACCGCGCTCGACGAACGACAGTCCTCCGACCATTGCCTGTCCGAGCTTCAGCCGGATCTTCTGTCGAAGCTGCATCTGTGCACCGTTGGTCGACGCGGAGCCATCGAGCTTAGCAGGCGTTGCGAAGCGTTGGGTACTACGCAGTGCGCTCCATGCGGTCTGACAAGTCCGCTCAGTCGCGCCAGCTCTCGGCCGCCTCTGCCACCAGTCCCGCCACGTCGCGCGGCAGCAGCACGCCAGCGGCCACCGCCCGCCGTGCAGCGTGTTCGAACCTGTCGAGAAAGTCGGCTTTGCTCTTGTACAACGCGCGCAGCTTTTCCGCCGGAAACGGGCGGCACGATCCTCTGAGATACGAAAACACGTCGTCTGCGAGCGGAATCGCGCTGTTTTGCGCCAGCGGTACCTCCGCCTGTGGCAGGCGGATGCCGCCCTTGGCGATGCCGTGTGCGTCCCGCACCACCTCGGCAGGATCGCCGCGGAATTCCAGGCGCGGCGCGATCGGTGGTGGCGCGCCTTCGGTCAACCAACGCTGCATGTGATGGAACGCCGCATCGTAGAGCGGAAGTATCGGGATGCGATTGATGCCTTCCTGGAGCGGCACCACGCGCACCTCGTCGCGGATGAGTTTCGCCTGACGGTCGGCCTGGCCCTGCGCCGACACGTGACAGGTGCCGGCAGATTCCCAGTAGCGAAAGGTATCGGTATCGGGCTGACGCACCGGGTAACAGGCGATCGCTTCGAGTTCGGAATTGACGACGAACACCGGAACGCCGTTGTCGTCGCGCAGCAGGTTGCTGCCTCTCATACGATCTGCCGGCCGCATCGCGGGCGCAGCGTTGATGTTGACGACGGTATCGCCCACTTCGAGCGCGCTCCCCGAACCGAAGTAGATCTGCAGAATGAACGCATCGAACGCGCGGCTCACCGGTTGAATCGCGTTGACGTACGTCGCGAGGCGCCCCGCCGACTGCGACGCGCCCTGGGCAACCACGCGCCGCACGTCGAGCCCACCCATCGGATCGATCGGGCCTCCGCGGTTCCTGCCGACGGCCAACGCGCCATGCGTAAAGATGTCGTACGAATAGTCGTCGCTCGGAATCGTCAGCGTTCCATAGCGCTGCGGATCCCATGCCGCGAGTCCCTGGGGGTCCGGCGGTAAGCCTTCGATGCCCACTTTCTGAGTGGTCAGACACGCGAGAGCGTAGCCGCGCTCGAACACCTCGCGGCTCTCCGCACCGAACAGATCATATCCGGCGGTCACGTTGTTCCACGTCAATACGACGGTGCCGTTGAAGCGCGCGCCGTCTTTGGGCCGATAGACGAGCATTCGGGTACGGAATGGCGCCGAACCGACGGGTTCGACGCGCCAATGGCCGTCGCGCGAGAGTTGCGCACCCGGAGCCAGCCGGTAACGCGCGGCGGTTCCTTCCAGCAGGTATTCGGCCTCGGTGTATCCATACGCGGCCACATCCAGCATCGAAGCTGCAAAGGGTCGGCCTCGGCCGCCGGTGATCGGTCCGGTGACGATCGGGCGCGTCGTCGCCTGGTTCATGATGTCTTTTCCGTTGATAGGTCAGCGGTGGACTATACGCTGCCGCCTGCAAGGCTCGCGCCCAAGTTGCGCCCATGGTCAGGGCACCATGCCGACCACTTCGCGGTCTTCCATCAAGCGTCGCCTCACGCACGTCCGCGAGCGGCATCACGCGATCGATGATCGGTACGAGCGTGCCGGCCGCTGCGTGTTCGAGCAACGTCGTGATGTCAGCGCATCGAACGGCTTCGCGCATGTCCTCATCCACATAGTTGATGCCGTGCGTTGCGCCGAGCGCTGCGCGGCGTTCCAGTTTCGCAGCGCTCGATGCGAACGCGATCACCGCTGCACCGACCTGCTTTGCGAGCAGGACGCACGCCGTGCCGACACCGCCGCTGGCGCCGAGCATCAGCACGGTGTCGTTGGGTCTGACCGCTGCGCGCGTCATGCGATGCGCGGTTGCGTAGGCGAGCAGAATGCTTCGTGACGCCCGGCCCGAGTTCCACCACGTCTCGCCGATTCACCAACATACGTCGGGCAGAGTGTTCGCCCAAGCCATGATGGCGAACAGCCCTCAGCTACGCCCTACTCCGAATAATCGCACGCGATCTGTCCGACAATACGCGCGAGTTTTACCCCTGAAATCCAAAACGCTGCGCATATGTATCTCGACGGAAACAATCACCCCTTAGTTCAGCTGTTGGTATTTCGTATTTTGGGTTGAATTGATCGTCCGACGCGCGTAAGGTTCGTAACCCAGTTGTCATGAGCCTGCACCAACATCGGTGCCGGAACCGAGGGCTCGGTTCCGTGGACATTTCCCATTCATTCATCTCGGCGACCAATCGAGTCGCGCAGCGCACACTTTTCATTGGGGCGCACGAAAACACGGAGGTACCAACGAATGAACAATCAACTGAACATGCTCGATGCGACGTTCCTGTACGTCGAAACCCGTCGCTCGCCGATGCACATCGCCGGATTGCAGATACTCGACATCCCGCGCGACAAACGGCGGGTCTTCTTCGAAGAGCTCAAGCGGCACATCGCCGCGCGCGCGCCGAGCGTCGCCTTCATGACCCGCCGCCTCGTGACGAGCCCGCTCGATCTCGATCATCCGCATTGGCACACGGTCGATCGACTCGACATCGACCATCACGTGCAGCGGGTCTTGCTGCCGAAACCGGGGTCGATCGCGCAGATGGAGCAAACGGTTGCGCGCCTGCACGCGGAGCCCTTGGATCGCAGCAAACCGCTCTGGCAGTACTACCTGATCGAAGGCGTCGAGGGCACCAAAGCCGCGTGGTACACGAAGATGCATCACGCGTGCATCGACGGTGTCGCGGGTCAGACGTTGCTCGACATATTCGGCAATCCGACGCCCGAGGACTCGCCCATTCGGGAGCGTGCGGCGGACGTGGCCGCGCCCGGCACGATCGAACGGTGGACGCGCGCCTTCACCGACAGCGCGCTGCAGCCGATGAAGAGCTTCGTCACCGCGACCGAGGCGCTCCGGAGCGTCGGTCGGCTCGCGCGTCGCGCACTCGACGGCGAGACGTTCGGCGCCTATGCACTGCGCGTGCCGCGCACCCGTTTCAATTGTGTCGTCGGTGCGCAACGCTCGTTCACGGTCGGCACGCTCGCGTTGTCGGAGGTTAAGGCCGTCGGCAAGACGCAGGACTGCAAGGTGAACGACGTGTTCCTCGCGGTCTGCGCTGGCGGCTTGCGCAAATATCTCGACGATCTGAACGAGCTGCCCGCAGAGCCGTTGATCGCCGGCGTGCCGCTGTCGCTGCGCGAAGCCGGCGATCAAAGCCTCAGCAATCAGGTGACGATGCTGCTCGCGAGCCTCGAAACGCATCGCACCGATCCGCTCGCGCGACTGACCGCGATCCGCGACAGCGCGTTGACGGGCAAGGCGATCGCGGCGGCGACGCATCGCGCAATGCCACAAGACATGCACGTGCTGGGCATGCCGATCGCGATGCGTTGGGGCATGGCCTCGATGGAGGCTCTGCGCGTCGCCGACGCGTTGCCGCCGCCGATGAACCTGATCATCTCGAACGTACCCGGTCCGCGGCATGAAGTGTTCATCCACGGTGCGCGCATGCTGACGCACTACCCCGTGTCGGCGCCCGCGCACGGCAATGCGCTCAACATCACGGTGCAGAGCTATCAGGATCGCCTCGACTTCGGCATCACCGCCTGTCGCAATGCGCTCCCCGACGGCGCGAAGCTGCGCGACGACATGCTCTCGGCGTGGCACGAGCTGAAGACGCTGGCACTGCCGGCGACCGATACGACGACGGCAGTCGAGCGGGAGGAATTCGAGCGGCAGCGCTCCGCGGCGTGAGTCGACGCGTCGAACAGCGGAGCTGACGCATCGGCCCCGACGATTCCGAGCTTGAACGCCGCCCGCTGCGGTTCGAACATGACCCCAGTGTTCAGATGAACGCACACGCGAGCACGTGAGCGGCGTCGTTATCGTCGGTGCCGGGCCGGGCGGTGCGAGTCTTGCGTTTCTGCTCGCACGTCGCGGCATCGACGTGACGCTGCACGAGCGGCAGACCGATTTCGCGCGCGAGTTTCGCGGCGAAGTGCTGCTGCCCGGCGGGCTCGACCCGTTCAAGCAGATGGGATTGTGGGACGAGCTCGACACAGTCCCGCACGTAACGCTGAACGCCGCGCAGCTCTATGTGAACGGCAAGTTTCACGACGATCCGACGCCGATGGACGTGGTGTGGTGCCGGCTGCCGGTACCGGATGGTTCGTCTGCCATCCGCACCTGCGCGGCTATCTCGGCGGCGGCCATCTGTTGATCACGGCGCCCGTGCCCGAGGGCTACATGCAGATCGGCTGGATCATAGCGAAGGGCAAGTACGGAGAGCTCCGCGAGCGCGGCATTCCCGAACTGTTGGACCGGATGGCCGCACACGCGTCGCCGGACTTCGCCGAACATCTGCGCCGCCATCGCAACGACGCGGTGCAGCCGTTTCTGCTGAGCGTGGTGTCGGACCGCGCCGCGCACTGGAGCCGCCCGGGTCTGCTGCTGATCGGCGACGCCGCGCATACGATGTCGCCGGTCGGCGCCCAGGGGCTCAACATCGCAATTCGCGACGCGATCGTCGCCGCGAACCATCTGGTGCCGGCGTTCGAGCACGGTGCGGCGCCTGACGCGATTGACGCGGCGGCACAACGCGTCGAGACGGAGCGTCTGCCGGAGGTCGTCGAGATCCAGAACTTCCAGGCCGTGCCGCCGCGCTTTCTGCTTCGCAACGCGTGGTGGACGCGCATCGTACTCCCATGGCTTCCCTACGTTCTGCGCTCCGGCATCACCGGCACGCGAGGCGTCGCGTTGTTTCGGCGCGTCGCGTTCGGGGTCACGGACGTGAGACTCACCGTTTGACGGGGCGCTGCGATCGAGCAGACGAACTCACATCGTATCGAGCTGCCTGACCTCGCATTCGATGTTCCATTCGTCTCCGTGGACTTCCAGGAAGCGCTTCGTCAGCTCGATGGCGTGTGCCTTGGACGTCACCTCGAGGATCGCGTATCCGCCGATGACCTCTTTGGTTTCAGTGAACGGCCCGTCGGTCATGGAAAGCTTCCCGCGCCGCAGGCGCACCCGAACGCCTTCGGCCGTCGGTCGCAGGCCGGCGGTGTCGATCATCACGCCTTCGCGCGTGAGCTCGTCCATGAACCTGCCCATATCGGCCATCAACCGCTCGCTCGGTACCTGGCCGGTCGTCTCGTCGACTCGGATCATCGAAAGAAATCGCATCGGGGTCGCCTCATTTTGTTTGGTGTCCTCTGACGTCGAACGGGAGATCCCCAAATCGACACAAACTCTCGTTTCAGACCGACCGGGAGATTCTGACCGCTTCATGTGCGGCGCTGAATGTTGTCTGATTGCACTCCGACCCGAACCGGACGCTTCCAATGAAACTCCTCATCGCCAACCGCGGCGAGATCGCCATCCGCGTTGCGCGCGCCGCCGCCGACCTCGAAATCGCCACCGTTGCCGTGCATTCCGAGGACGACCAGCGTGCGCTGCACGTGCTCAAGGCCGACACGGCGGTGGCGCTGCGCGGCGTCGGCGCGCGCGCATACCTCGACGGGGAGCAACTGGTCGCGGTCGCGACGTCGCACGGATGCGATGCGGTCCACCCCGGGTACGGGTTTCTATCGGAGAATCCCGGTTTCGCGGAGCGATGCATCGCCGCCGGGTTGACGTTCGTGGGTCCGGCGCCCGAGCAGCTCGCGTTGTTCGGCGACAAGACGCGGGCCCGCGCGCTGGCACACACCGAAGGGGTCCCGGTGATTCACGGCATCTCGGAAGCCGTTTCGCTCGAGCGCGCGCAATCGTTCTTCGCCGAGCTCCCCAACGGTTCTGCCATGGTGATCAAGGCGGTCGCCGGGGGCGGCGGACGCGGTATGCGGATCGTCAGCGCGGCCAACGAGATCGATGACGCCTATCGCCGCGCGCGTTCCGAGGCGAACGCCGCATTCGGCAACGACGCCGTCTACGTCGAGCAATTCGTCGGCAACGCGCGCCACGTCGAAGTGCAGATCGTCGCCGATGCGCACGGCGACGTCGCCTCGTTCGGCACGCGCGACTGCACGCTGCAGCGCCGCCACCAGAAACTGATCGAGGTCGCGCCGGCACCGCTGCTGCCGGCCGCACTCGCGCGACGCATCGAAGCTGCGGCCGTGCAACTGACGCGAGCCGCCCGTTACGTGAACCTCGGCACGTTCGAATTCCTCGTCGACGTTGCCGCCGACCGCTTCTACTTCATCGAAGCGAACGCGCGGCTGCAGGTCGAGCACACGGTCACCGAAATGGTGACCGGCGCGGACCTCGTGCAGCTGCAGCTCGAGATTGCGCGCGGCAAGCGGCTCGCAGATCTCGGTTGCTCGCAGCTCGACGTGCCGGCGCCGCGCGGCTTCGCGATCCAGGCGCGGGTGAACATGGAGACGATGGAAGCCGACGGCAGCACTCGACCCTCCGGCGGCACGATTACGGCATTCGACCCACCGGCCGGTCCTGGCGTGCGGGTCGACACGTTCGGATACACCGGCTACCAGACGACACCGAACTTCGACTCGCTGCTCGCGAAAGTGATCGTCCACGCCAACGGCTCGTTCGAGGCGGCGTTGCGCCGCTGCGAGCGCGCG
>DATJGR010000288.1:0-12695 GCA_035494855.1 Pseudomonadales bacterium
AGCAACGCCCGCCATCATTCGAGGTATCCAAGATGATCACGGTCGCGGAAGCTCATGCGCAGCTGACGGCGCCCGGTGCGCCGTTCGAAATGGAAGAGGCGGTGATTCGCGGGCTGCGCTACCGCGTCTGGAAGAGCACCCCGAGGAACCTGCGCGTCGTGTTCGACGAGATGCGGGCGCACGGGCAGAAGGACTACATCGTTTACGAAGGCGATCGACTGACGTTTGCGGATGCGATCCGCGCGTCCTCGACACTGGCGCACGAACTGCGGGATCGGTATGGCGTCCGCAAAGGCGATCGTGTCGCGATTGCGATGCGCAACTTCCCTGAATGGGCGATCGCGTTCTGGGCGATCACGACGCTCGGCGCCGTGGTGGTGCCGCTGAACGCGTGGTGGTCCGCGGAAGAGTTGCAGTACGGTCTCGAAGATTCCGGCAGCCGCGTCGTGTTCGCTGACGAGGAACGCGCGGTGCGGTTGTCGAACGTGATGCTGCGCCTCGATCTGGAGGCGTGCATCGTTGCGCGCGCGAAAGGCCACCTCCCCGACGGGTGCGTCGCCTTTGAAGAGCTGTTGGGGCCGATCGATGCGTATGGGGAGCTGCCGCACGACGCGCCTCCGGTGGTCGAACTCGATCCCGAAGACGACGCCACGCTGTTCTATACGTCCGGCACCACTGGTCGGCCGAAAGGCGCGTTGGGAACCCATCGCAACATCTGCATCAACCTCGTGTCGCTCGGGTTCGGCGGGGCGCGCGCGTTGCTCCGTCAGGGCCAGCCGCTTCCGACGCCGGACCCGAACGCCCCTCAGCGCGCCAGTTTGCTGTCGGTGCCGTTTTTCCACGTGACCGGGTGTCATTCGACGCTGCTGCCGGCATCGCGCGCAGGCAGCAAGCTGGTGCTGATGTATCGATGGGACGCCGGCGAAGCGTTGCGGTTGATCGAGAGAGAACGCATCAACGGCATCGGCGGCGTGCCGACCATGATGTGGCAGCTGATCCAGCATCCCGACTTCGCGAACACGGATCTATCGTGCGTGGAGAGCATCGGCTACGGCGGCGCTGCCGCCGCGCCGGAGCTGGTCGAGCGCCTCAAGGCCGAGTTCCCGCACATTGCCGGTCCGGGACAGGGCTACGGCATGACGGAAACGTCGTCGATCGTCACGTCGAACGGCGGGGTCGACTACGTTAACAAGCCGAACAGTTGCGGTCCGGCGGTGCCGATCTGCGACATCCGCGTGGTAGACGACCGCGGCCTCGACGTTCCGCGAGGGTCAGTCGGCGAGTTGTGGGTGAAAGGCCCGAACATCATCAAGGAATACCTGAACCGCCCGGACGCCACGGCAGAATCGATCACCGACGGCTACATGCACACCGGTGATCTCGTCACCGTCGACGAAGACGGCTTCATCACGATCGTCGATCGTGCGAAGGACATGCTGATCCGCGGCGGCGAAAACATTTACTGCGTCGAAGTCGAAGCCGCGTTGTACACCCATCCGGAGGTGTTCGAAGCCGCGGTCGTCGCGGTGCCGCACAAGGAGCTCGGCGAAGAGGTCGGCGCGGTCGTGCGACTGAAGCCCGGCGCGACGGTGGACGCCGACGGTCTGCGTCTGCACGTGCGCGAGCACCTGGCCGCGTACAAGGTGCCGAAATACATCGAGTTGTGGTCGGAGGAGCTGCCGAAGAACGCGAGCGGTAAAGTGTTGAAGCAGGAACTGCGCGAAGTCATGCGCCGCTATGCGACGGGCTGACGCGCCACGGACGCGAGCTTTAGCGGGCGCGTTTGCGCTGGGTGTCGCGGTTGCCCTGGCCGCGCATGCCGACGATCCGGGCGTGGCCATCGCGAGCGCCGTGAAGCACGTGGAGGTGTACCCTGACGTGCCGAACGACGTCGACGAATTGCAGGCGTACGCGATTCAGGCGACGGTCGTCAAAGACGCATACGGTAACGCCATCGCCGGCTACAAGGCCGGTCTCACCAGCCTCATGACGCAACAGCGCTTCCACGTGAATCAACCGGTGCTCGGCGTATTGCCGACGTCGGGCCAGCTCTTCAGCGGCGCGACGCTCGCGATGGTGCCGGGTCTGAAGATCGAAGTGGAGATCGGCTTCCTCATCGGCGACGGCGATCAACCGGCAGCGATGCTCCCGGCGATAGAGTTACCCCGGCTCGACTATGCCGACATGAAGCAGGTGACGCTGGCCGACATCGTCGCGACGAACGTTTCCGCATACGAGTTCATATCGGGACCGACGTTACCGTTCGATCCGAACGTCCGTTCGCTGGAGGTGTCGCTCGATAAAGACGGCAAACAGCTGTTCTCCGCGTTCGGTTCCGATGCGCTTGGCGACCCTTCGCAATCATACGCGTGGACGGTGAACAAGATCCGTTCGCTCGGCTATGAACTGAAGCCCGGCATGATCGTGATAACGGGCGCACTGGGGCGCGTCACCGATGCCGGGCCCGGCGCATATGTAGCGCACTACGGCCAGCTCGGCGAACTGAAATTCAAAATCGAGGGAAACGACGATGCGTTACAAACTCCTCGGCAATAGCGGCCTGCGAGTGTCCGAACTCGCGCTGGGCGCGATGACGTTCGGTCCGGAGACCGGGTTCGGCGTGGATGAAGACGAGAGTCGCCGTGTGTACGACGCGTTCCGCGATGCGGGCGGCAACTTCATCGACACCGCGAACATCTATGCGGCCGGGGTCAGCGAACAGTACCTCGGTCAATTCATGGGCCGCGATCGGCCCAGAATCGTACTGGCGACGAAGTACACCGGCCCGATGCGCGGCCGCGACGTGAATGCGGCCGGCAACTCGCGCAAGAACATGATGGACTCCGTGCACGCGAGTCTGCAGCGGTTGAAAACCGACTACATCGATCTCTACTGGGTGCACGCGCGCGACTATCTCACGCCGATCGACGAAGTGATGCGTGCCCTCGACGATCTGGTGCGGCAAGGCAAAGTGCTGTACGTCGGCGTTTCCGATACGCCGGCCTGGGTCGTATCGCAAGCCAACACGATTGCAGAGCTGCGCGGCTGGAGCCGCTTCATTGGCTTGCAGATCCGGTACAGCCTCATCGACCGCACGGTGGAGCGCGAACTGCTGCCGATGGCGCGCGCATTCGACCTCGGCGTCACGCCGTGGGGTATCGTCGGCTCCGGTGTGCTGACGGGCAAATACAACCGCGATCCGGAAGCCGCCGGTCGTGCGAAGATGCGCGAAGTTCTCTCGGAGCGTTCGCTGCGGATCGCCGCCGCGGTCATCGAGATCGCCGACGAACTGCGTGTGACGCCGTCGCAGGTCGCAATCAATTGGGTGCGGCAGGGGCCGGCGCTGATCGTGCCACTGGTGGGCGCTCGCACGGTCGAACAGCTCGCCGAGAATCTCGCGTGCCTCGAGTTTTCGTTGTCCGATGCACATGTGGCGAAGCTCGACGCCGTGAGCGCGATCGAACCCGGATTCCCACACGACATGCTCGGTCCGCAAACCGCGGCGCAGACGAAAATCGTCGACAACCATCGGCCGTGGTCCACGCCGCGGTGACGCAGGTCGAGGAACTGATCGAACGACTCAATCGCAATATGCCGCCCGCGACGCGGCTGCTCGAAGGCAAGGTGGTGGCGGCGAACCTCCAGGAGCGCTGGGCCGAAATGACGTTTCAGATGAAACCCGCGTACTGCCATGCCATGGGGCTGCAGGGCGGTTTCATCGCTGCGATGCTCGACAATGCGATGGCGCGCGCTGTGTTCCTCGTCTCCAACGAAACCCTGTCTCCTCCGACGCTGGAATTGAAGGTCAGTTATCTCGCGCCGGGTGCCGCCGGAGAATACCGGGCTCGCGGCCGCATCGAACACATGGGCAAGTCGATCGCGTTCATGGCGTCGTCGGTGTGGGATGCGTCGCAGACGCTGATCGCGAAGGCCACCGCGACCGCCAAGCTTGTACCATATCGCGACCTCGGCCGACTCTAGTCGGCGTTCGGGCATGCGTCCGTTGCGAACCGCGCGCCGCGGCGAGCTACAATGCGCGTCATGGCCGTTCTCGAAAAACCCACCGATTTCTTCTCGCGCGACGAGATCGCGAACCTGCGACGGCTGTCGCCGTGGCATTCGACGTGGCTGGTCGTGCATTGCTGGGGCGTGATTCTGCTGACCTGGGCCGCGGCCGTGGTGTGGCCCTATCCGTGGGTGATTGTGCCGGGCATTCTGATCATCGGTGGCCGCCAGCTCGGCCTCGGCATCATCGGACACGATGGTGCACACCATCTGCTGTACAAGAACCATCGGCTGAACGACTGGGTGTGCGAGTGGCTGTTGAATCGTCCGCTGCTCGGCGCGTCGATCGTTCCGTATCGCACGTACCACCTCAATCATCATCGCTTCACGCAACAGCCCAACGATCCGGATCTGCCGCTGTCGGCACCGTTCCCGATCACGAAAGCAAGCTTCCGGCGCAAGGCGTTTCGCGACCTGACCGGGCAGACCGGGTTTGCGCAGAAGGCGGCGGCGATCAAAGCGGCGTTCGGGAAACAGGGGCAAACGACGGCATCGCGCCTCGCGCAAGGCCTGCGCCGGCTGGGGCCGAACGTGGCAATCAATGCGGTGTTCGTCGCCGGATTCGCGTGGGCCGGACATTGGTATCTGTATCTGCTGCTGTGGGTGGTGCCCGATCTGACGTGGCACATGTTCATCTCGCGCATCCGCAACATCGGCGAACACGGTGCGGTTCCCAACAACGACGATCGGCTGCGTAACACGCGAACCACCCATGCGAGCCTGCTCGAGCGCGCGCTGATCGCCCCCTACTTCGTGAACTACCACCTCGAGCATCACCTGCTCGTGTCGTGTCCGTGTTACCGGTTGCGAAAGGCACACGCGTTGCTGATCAGCAAGGGTTTCGGTCCCCGGATGGAGACGAAGGCCAATTACCTGGCGATGCTGCGCCACGCGGTCTCGAAGCCCGAACCGGTCGCCGCGTGACGTACCGACGCCCGTCAGGTACAGACGCCAGGTAGCGACTCCACCCACCGGCGCAGCAGCGCGAGACCTTCCTCGTGCACGGTGGTGCGGCCGAGTTCCGGCATCATGATGCCGGGATCGGTATCGCCGACCCGATAGATCAGGATCGATTCGTCCGGTCGTCCGGGCATGACCGACACGTGTCGCCCGCCGGTACCGCGACCCGCCGCGATTGGCGGTTTGCACACGCCGAGCCTGCGCGCAGAGGTTTCGACCGCGTATAGAAACAGCCCGGACGTGTCGGCGGCGCCTTGCGGGTTGTGGCAGTGGCCGCAATTGACGTCGAGGTAGGAGCGCGCCCGGTGTTCGACGTCGTCATCCGCGCCAGCGCGCCACAACGCATTCGCCGGCGCGTCGTCCGCCGAATGATCGAGGTAGCCTCGCTCCACCCAACGCTGCAATTGAGGGGCGGAGCCGTCCACGTAGTGCTCGTACGCCTTGTTGAGATGGCGGGCGGCGAGGCCGATCGGGTGGATCTTGCCCGACGCGTGTTCCGTTGCGTGGCAGTTCGCGCACTCGTTTCGGGTGGGGACCACGTAGTTGATCGGATGCACGGCGCCGTCGTTCGAGACCAGATCGAGCCGTTTGATGTCGCCGGCGATTTCGAGCGTGGCTTCTCTCTGTTCGGCATCCCAGACGTAAGCGAGTGCATCCCAGCCGCTGTCCTGACGCACGAGCAGGCGCGTTTCGATCAGACGGACCTTGCGCAGGTCGAGACCTTCACCGTCGAAGTCGCCGCTGTTGTCCTCGTTGCGCAGCAGCGCACCTTCCGGTGCGGGCGCGCGCGGGTAGTAGAACGTCTTCGAGATGATCGTTCCGACGGGGAAATCGAAGACGTCATCTGGGCTATAGTGCGCCTGGGTCTCGGGCGGCAGCCACACCGCGCGCAGCTTGTGCGCGTAGTCGCTGAACAGCGGCGTGTTGAGGTCGTACGGCATGAAGCCTTTGCTCGGCGTCAGCCGTTCACTGGTGAGATCGAGTACGCCCCAGTCGGAGAGGTGCGTCGGATACGCCGAAGCGGCGAAGTGCTGCACCGATGTCGGGGTACCGCCGCATGCACCCATCAGTGCGAGCAGGCACCCGATCGAAAGCGCGCGGATCACGACGTTGCGGACGACTCCGGCAGAACGATGGCCGGCAGCTTCTCGAGTTGGCAACGGTGCGCGGCAGTGTCGATCTTCGGATTGGCGTTCTTGTTCGCGTTGTCCGCGTTGACGATGTCGGACGCGCCGTTATCGACGCAAATCGACAACGCGGCGGGGAGCCGCCCCTCGACGAACTTGCTATCGTTCACGATGCCGTCCCACACGATGTCCGGCAGGTTGCCGTCGGCGCCGAACATCGCCTGACGCAACGCCTGCAGCGCAGGCCGATCCGGGGCGCCGCCCCCTTTCGAGAACGTGTTGCCGTAGATGAAGATGCCTTCGGGATACGGATCGAACGTCTCTGCCAGTTTGCGCTCGCCTGAGTAAGTCACGCTGAAGTAGCTCGAGATCAGCACGTTGGCGGTGTTGTTGCCGCCGATGGTGTTGTCGAAGATCTCCACGTTGTCGTTCGAATTGACGACCACCCCGGAACCGGCAGGAACGCTCGCCACGGCGCTGCCTTCCGCGCCGAAATTCCTGGTGTTGTTGGCTACGACCTGATTGTTGAAGACACGGGTGTTGTGTCCGGGCTGCTTCAGGTCCGGCATGTTGAAGACGAGAATGCCGCCGGTGTTGTTCGTGGCAACGTTGTCGTGCACGTCGGCGCCGATAGTGTTTTCGATCTCGATACCGGCCACGTTGAATTCGGCTCGGCTGTTGCGGATTACGACGTTCTGCGATTGGCCCACATAGATGCCGGCATCGGATGCGCCGATGGCAACCGAACCGTCGATCAGCGTGTTCTGCGTCATCACCGGATAGATGCCGTACGCACCGTTATGCGTGCTCGGTCCGCCGGTCCATTCGGTACGGACGCGTCGAATCACGATGTTGGAACCCTCGTTCACTTTGAGTGCATCGCCTTTCGTATCCTCGATCGCGACGTCCTCGATCGTGAAGTTGCTGGCGTTGACCAGGAGACCTTCGGCCCCGGCAATCTGTCCCTTGAACGACAGCACGCTCTTGTCCATGCCGGTGCCTTTTATGGTGACGCCGCTGGCCGAGAGCACGAGGCTGCGTGTCATTGGGAACGTGCCTTCCGGAATCGTGATGACGTCGCCTGGTTTTGCGGTTTCGAGCTGCATGCGCAGCGTCTTCTCGTAGTCTGCGGAAGAAGCAGCCGTGGCCGCGGTCTGTTGCTGGCCGCAGCCGGTGACTAATCCGAACACGGTGCATGCCGCCAGAACCTTACCGCTCATCCGCATCGTTGGCCCCACTCGTTTGGTGCGCGGCTTTATAGCAGACGCGCTGCGGTGAACCAAGTTGTTCGACGCGCCATCGTGCGAGCGCATGGGTCTGTTGTAGGCTCCGGCGAACGTCCAAAGGAACGTCGATGCGCGTCACTGTGCGAATCACGGCCATCGTCGTCGCGCTGTCCTGCGCCACTATTACGGTCGTTGGCTGGGCGGCTCCAACTGTTGCAACCCGATCCGGACCCGTCGCGGGCGTCATCGAAGACGGCGTGCTCGCGTTCAAGGGCATTCCTTACGCGGCACCCCCGACCGGCGCGATGCGCTGGCGTCCGCCGCAGCCGGTACAGTCGTGGAAGGAACCACTCGACGCGACGCGCTACGGCGCCTCGTGTCCCCAACCACCGCGGCGAGACCGCGCGGGCGAAGCGGGTACCAGCGACGAGAGCTGTCTGTTCCTGAACGTCTGGACTAAGGCGCTCGACGGCAGACGTCCCGTGATGGTGTGGATCCATGGCGGCGCGTTCCGATTGGGGTCCGGCGCGATGCCGATCTACGACGGCGCGCGGTTCGCGCAGCGCGGCGTGGTGCTGGTGACACTGAACTATCGACTCGGCCGGTTCGGTTTCTTCGCGCATCCGGCGCTGGCTGCGGCCAATCCGCACGATGCACGAGGCAACTACGGCCTGATGGACCAGGCGGCGGCGCTTGGCTGGGTGAAAGCCAACGTCGCCGCGTTCGGCGGCGATCCGGACAACGTCACCGTATTCGGCGAATCGGCGGGCGGCGCGAGCGTGCTGCACCTCGTGACGTCGCCGAAAACGGAAGGCCTGTTCCAGAAAGCGATCGTCGAGAGCGGCGGGGGACATCAACTCGACAGGCGTCTCGACGCAACACGCGGTACGAAACAATCGTTGAACGATCAGGGTGTCGCGTGGGCGAAGAGCGTGGGCGCTGCGGACGTGACCGCGCTTCGGGCACTGACCGCGCAGCAGGTCCTAGGCGACGGACAACTATCGGAGGGGCTCGGCGGTGTGGGTCCCGTGATCGACGGTGCGTGGGTAACCGACGACCCCGGCGTGCTGCTCGCGAAAGGCGAGTTCCGCCACGTGCCGTTGCTGATCGGCACCAACAGTTACGAAGCGAGCGTGCTGGAGGCGTTCGGCACCGACGCGAGCAGATTGCTGGCGACATTCGGCGCGGACAGCACAGCGTTGGAGAAGTTGTACGCGGGCGTCTCCAAAGACCGGACCGACCTCGCGAATCAGGCATTCGGCGATGCGACCTTCGTGTCCGGCGCGCGTCACGTGGCGCGTTCGGCGGCGCGCGAAGCGCCGGTGTATCTCTATCATTTCGACTACGTGCTGGAGCGACGTCGCGGAAACGTGCCTGGCGCCGCGCACGGCGCGGAGATTCCCTACGTGTTCGACGCTTTCGGGCAGTTGCCGAAAGCGGTTCAGCTGATGACCACGCAGGAAGACGAGGCCATGGCGGCGACGATGAACGCCTATTGGGTCAACTTTGCCTCGAGCGGCGACCCCAACGGACGCGGTCTGCCGCGCTGGCCGAGGTACTCTGCCGACGCGGACGAGTGGCTGCTCCTACGACCGAAGATCGAAGTGATCGCAAAGTTCCGCGCGCCGCAACTCGACTTCTTCCAACAACGTTGGGAAGGGGTGGAGCGGCAGTGACAACTCGGTGAACGTTGAGCGAGCTTCGCGACTCCGATTGGAGTGGCTTAGCTTTCCGGCGACACCGAACCCCCCTCCGCGGGCTCAAGCGCAGCTACGGCTGTCTAGCTTGCCTTCTTCTGCGCCTTCTCGGCCTCTTCGCGCTGATACTTCTCGATCGTTTTGGCGGCTGCACCCATCGCCGCACCCATGAACGTATCCGAGTTGTCGGCGGCCCATTGCAGTGATTCTGCGCGCGCGGTGTTCACGCGGTTGAAGTGGGGCTTTACGTGTTGGGCGAACAGCGCGTACGAACGCTTGGTGTCTTCGAAGTTCGCCCAGTTGTGCGCGAGCATCAGGTAGGTGCCGAAGTTCGGGATCTTCTGTTCGAGGCGCTCGATCTGCGCGATCGCGTCGTCGGGCGTGCCGATGATGCCGGCGCCGCGTTCGATCATTGCGTCGACCGGGTCTTTGCCTTTCAGATCTTCGGCGCCCATCCGGTTGATCGAGTTGAAGTAGCCGCTCCACTGATGGAAGCCGAACTGCACCTGCTCTCTCGCTTCCTTGCGTGTTTCGGCGATGTGCATCGGACCGACCAGGCGCAAGCGCCCGGGGTCCATCGTGCGGCCGTGCTCCGCCGCGGTTTTCTTCGCCACCTCCCAGTTGATGCCGAGCGCGTCGTAACCGAGCGGGTTCGTCGCGGCGACGCACAGCATGCCGAAGTCGTGACGGCCGGCGAGCGTGCCGCCGGACGGCGTCACGGAACTGGCCACCGCGATCTCCGGATAGGGCTTCGTGAACGGCAGCAGTTGCATGCGCGCGTTCGTCAGCTTGAACCACTCGGTCTCCTTCGTGACGGTTTCGCCTTTGAACAGGCGCAGGATCACTTCGATCGACTCCACCATCCGGTCGCGCTGCTTGTCGACTGGGATGCCCATCATCATCGCGTCGGACGGCAGCAGACCGGGACCTACACCGAACAGCACGCGGCCGCGCGTCTGGTGGTCGAGCTGGATGATGCGATTCGCCGTGGTCAGCGGGTTGTGATACGGCAGCGATACCACGCCGGTACCGAGCTTGATGCGCTGGGTGCGTTCAGCGGCCGCGGCGATGAAGAGCTCCGGCGACGCGATGATCTCGAAGCCGGCGGAGTGGTGCTCGCCGATCCACGCTTCTTCGTAGCCGAGCTCGTCGAGCCATTCGACGAGCTGGATGTCGCGACGGATCGCCAGCGTGGGGTCTTCGTTAACGGGGTGAAACGGCGCAAGGAAAATGCCGCTGCGCAACGGTTGACGTGGGTTCATGAGCGCTCGCTGTGTGTGGGGATCGGAGAATTAATTCGACTGAATTCGGAGAGGTTACTGGGCAAGCGCGATCACGTCCACGAGCGCGCGGTCAGCCGCGTTGAACCTCGGCCAGCGTCACGTCGCGCATGTCCTCGGCGCTGCGATAGCAGGCCTCGACCAGTTCGTGCGCCAGCACCGCGTCGGCGAAGCTCGGTTGCGCCGGTCGTCCGGCGCTCGCCGACTGAATGAACGCGCGGTCGCAGATCCCACCGAGGCTGCGCAGGTCGTAATCGACCGGATCGAGCCCCTCGAGATCCATGTAACGCGACAGCACCTCGTCGGAAGACAGCGTCAGCGGATCGCCGCTGCGGCCTTGATGGACGATCGAGCCGAAGTAATCGTGTTCGGTCGCGATGTAACCGCCCTCGAAGAAGATCTCGATCCGGCGCGTCGATTGCCGGTCGTCCATCGAATGCCAGATCGAGCTCAGTTGCGTGCTGTGTCCGCCCGCGTGCTCGAACGTGATCAGCGCGACGTCTTCGACGCCCGGGTGGCCGCTGACGTTGCGGGTGCGACAGCGCACGCGCTCCACGTCGCCCGCGAGACGCGCGATCAGGTCGAGATCGTGAATCGAGTGTTCGATCAGCGTGCCACCGCCCGCGCGGGTCACGTCGCCGCGCCAGCTCGATGCGTATTGGCCGCGAACAGGAAAGAACTGATCGTCGCGCAGTTGAATGGCGAGCAGTGCGCCGAGGTTGTCCTGATGCATCAGATCTTCGATCACGCGAAACACCGGCGAGTAACGCAAAACCAGCCCGACCTGGTTCGTGACGCCTGCCGCCTTCACCGCGGCGTGCATCCGGCGCGCGTCGGCGAGATTCGTCGCGAGCGGTTTCTCGCAGAATATGTGCTTGCCGGCTTTCGCGGCCGCGAGCACCAGGTCGACGTGCTGGACTGTTTCGGTGCAGATGTAGACCGCATTCACGTTCGGCGAGGCAATGACTTCGGCCGGATCGGTGGTTGCCAGTTTGCAGCCCGCGTGTTCGGCGAATGCGGTTGCGCGGGTTCGGTCGCGGTCGCACGCGGCGTAGTAATCGACGTCGAGCGGCGCGGCATTGGCGCCGGAACGGGCTATGTCGCGGATGTTGCGGGCGTGGAATTTGCCGATGAAGCCGCAACCGATCAGGCCAATGCCGAGCGTCATGCTGTTACTCTGTGCGCGTTGTGGATCCGGCGCGGACACTATCTGGAGCGCAGATGGAGTTCAAATCCGGCCCGGAAAACGCGGAGGTGAACATGAAGATCGGCATTTTCGGCATCGGTTCTGGAATATGCGCCGACCCGGCGGTGGCGCGACAAGTCGCGCGTGCGGCGGAACACGCGGGTCTCGAATCGGTGTGGACCGGCGAGCACGTGGTGTTGCCCGACCCGCAGAAAGCGCCGTCGCCGGCGCCGCCGTTGTTCCCGATGCTGCATCCGTCGACGGTGTTGTCGTATCTCGCGGCGGTGACGGAACACATCAAGCTCGGTACCGGCATCGTGCTGATCGCGCAGCGCAACCCGGTGGTGCTCGCAAAAGAGATGGCCAGCCTCGACGTGTTGTCCGGTGGCCGATTGATACTCGGCGTCGGTGCCGGCTACCTCGAACCGGAATTCCGTGCACTCGGTGTTCCGTTCGCAGATCGCGGCGCGCGCACCGATGAATTCATCTCGGCGATGCGCGTGCTGTGGCGCGACGACGAGCCGGTGTTCGACGGCCGCTTCGTCGGCTTCGCCGGTATTCAGTCGCGGCCGCGACCCGCGCAGGCAGGCGGTCCGCCGATCGTCGTCGGCGGCGCCAGTGATGCCGCCATAGAGCGAGCGGTGCGCGTCGGTCAGGGTTGGTATGGATTCGCGATGGATGTCGATGCGGCGCGCGGGTGCATCGAACGCCTGGGTGCGGTGCAGGCGCGGTGGGGCCGCGGTGACGAACTCGGGGAGCTCGAAATCAGCATCACGCCGCGCGGCAAAGTGACGAAAGAGCTGGTCGACCGATTCGCGGATGTCGGTGTACATCGGTTGATCGCGCTGTTGCCGCAGGACTCGGAGGCTAAAGCCCTCGATACCGTCGCCGAATTGGGAACGCTCACACACCGATGACAACCGCTCGTCGCTTCGGGTTGACAGATTTGTTGAGGCGCGGCAGTATGCCGGCCGTTTTTCCGGTATTTGCATTCATGCGTCTGTGCTTCGAATACAAACTGAACCCGCTCACGACCGCCGATTCGGCGCGCGTGATGGTTTCCGTCATTCATGGAGGCGGGCGCACGAGGTTGTAGCGAACTAGTTCGAAAGAACGATTCAACGAAACCCCGGAGCGCCCAAAGCCTCCGGGGT
>DATJGR010000289.1:0-2099 GCA_035494855.1 Pseudomonadales bacterium
GCTCGCACGGATCGAACGCCTGAACAACGACGATGAAGACGCTGCAGCCACCGGGATGGGCGCCGCCGAAAGGCTACGCCAACGGCATTGCGGCGCGTGGCACCGTCGTGTTCGTCGGCGGCCAGATCGGCTGGAACGCCGTGCAGCAATTCGAATCCGATGATTTCGTCGCGCAGGCGCGGTGTGCGCTCCAGAACATCGTTGCCGTCCTCGCCGAGGCCGGCGCTCGACCCGAGCACGTCGTGCGCATGACGTGGTACATCGTCGACCGCCGCGAATACCTGGCACGTGCGCGAGAGCTCGGGAGCGTTTACCGCGACGTCATGGGCCGTCACTATCCGGCGATGACGGCCGTCGAGGTTTCGGCGCTGATCGAAGACCGGGCGCGCGTGGAAATCGAGGCGACCGCTGTCGTTCCCGACCCGCCGCAAGCGTAAAGAATTCCAACGTCGGCGCCCGCTCGCGCGATCAAAAAACCGACCGTCTTGTAAAAGTTTCAATGCGCTGCCGCTGTGTTGCGTGCGCCGATCGTGCGTGCCAAGATCGAAGACACACGACTATTGATTTCGGAGATTTCCATGCATTTCATCCGTGGCCTTTTCGTGGCCACCCTTGTGGTTCTGTCAATCGGGTGTGCCAGCGCGCAGATCGCCGGCTCGGGAACGCAGATCATCATTCCCGTCGTCACTTCGAGCGTGTCGTTCGTGAGCCAGATCGTCGTCAAGGATGAGTCGGGTACGGCGCATTCGCTGTCGTTCGAGTTCTACGAAGCGCTGTCGTCGGATACGCCCGGGAAGAAGATCTGCACGTCCGTATCGCTGGCTGCCTTCGAGACCAAGACCGTGACGCTGGCGGCTTGCCCGCTTGTCGCCGGCAACCATCATGGTTTCGTCATTCTCACCGATATCAGCGCAACCAAGGATAAGCTGTTCTACGCGTTCACACGCGTCGAGAATCCCGCCGCGAGCGGCTTCACCGTCGAAGGGTATCCGATTGGCCATATCGGTGGCGGTGATGCCGATTCGGAAGTGGCGGGCGTCAAGCGCAGGACGTCGACGAACCCCGTGATCCAGACCAATTGCTTCGTCGCGGCGCTGGACGGCGATATCGACTACTCGATTTCGCTCGATGTCGCCGGAGCGCAGACGCTGCCGACGGTGCCGGAGACGCTGCATGCGGGCCAGATGCGCCGGTATCTCGACATTTTCGCGCTGGCCGGAGCGCCGCTGCCGGATTACGACAACGTTACCGTCACGTTCTCGAAGAACGATCCGGCGCAGTGGCCCAACACGATGATCGCGTTCTGCACGGTCCAGGACAACACGTCGTTTGGCGCCGACTTCCGGATCGCGAAGACGCTGGAGGCGGCTGATCCGTCGCAAGCGCGCCTCAACTGCTTTGCCGCTAACTTCGGTGCGACCGACTGCACGAACACGCTGCAGCCGTCGGCGCCGAGCGTTCCGGACGCGGGAACGAAGGTGCGCTTGCTGACGCGCGTCTATGCACCCGACACGGCTAGGTGCTCGGTGCTCGGGCCTCGCGCCAACGACCTCAAGATCCGGCTGGTCCGCGATTTCGCGCCCGGCACCGTCGCGGCGGGGGGAACGACGAACAGCTTTGCCTACACGACCGGTGCACGTGCCGCCATCGGCAACGGGTTCCACCAGACCTATTTCATCGAGGTCGACTTCAAGGCGGGCGGCAGCGCCGTGTTTCCGATTCCGTTCGGCGTCCAGTGCAAATCGGGCAACGGGATGATGGATCCGTATTTCCTCGGGAACTTCGCCAACGACTTCTAACGTGTGACTGCGTCGACGGGCGCCGCGTGACGCGTACCGGCGCCGCGTCCGGCTCACTTCCGGGCTGCGAACCGGCTATCATCGGCGTTTTCGAGAGCGCCGAAAGCCCATGAACGCACCGGACCGCGCCGCATCGACGAAAGCCGCCTTCAAATGGGACGATCCGCTGTTGCTCGACCAGCAGTTGAGCGACGAGGAGCGGATGGTGCGCGACACCGCGCACGCGTATGCGCAGGAGAAGTTGCTGCCGCGCATTCGTGACGCGTTCCGCAACGAGCAGACGGACCCGTCGATCTTCCG
>DATJGR010000290.1:0-9854 GCA_035494855.1 Pseudomonadales bacterium
GAGGATACGGGTGTCAAAAACAGTCAGTCAAGACTGTTTTTGCGCTGCGCACCAGCGCCCGTCTTTCATTACCTCGAGCCGCGCGCGGTTCTGCAGCACGCGGATGTCGCTGAGCGGGTCGCCGTCGACGACGACGAGATCTGCGAGCGATCCCGTAGTGAGCGTACCGACGCGGCCGGTCGGGTCGAACGCGAGGCCGCCGTTTCGCGTCGCGCACAGCAACGCTTCCGCGTTCGACATGCCGAACAGCTCGACGAAGTACTCGAGATCCTTCGCATACGTCCCGTGCGGCGCGATGCTGATGCCATAGTCGCCGCCGACCACGAGTCGCACATCGGCGGCGCGCAGCTTCGCCACCGTTGCGACCGTCGCGTCGATCTCGGCTTCATAACCCTGCCTGCGCACCGTCGCTTTCGATACGCCGAGGCTTTCGCACCGCGCAACGTACTGAACTTCCCACGCGATCGCCGGCCCGACGAACACGTGCTCGCGATGCTGCGCCAGCAGTTCGACCGCCTCGTCGTCGAGATAGTTGGCGTGGCCGATGAAGTCGACGCCCGCGCGTACCGCCTGTTTCACCGCCGCGGCCGAGCGGGCGTGACACGCAACGCGCAGCTTGCGACGGTGCGCTTCGTCGACGATCGCCGCCACTTCCTCGTCGCAGAACGACAACTCGCCCGGTGGATTGATCGGATTGATCGCTTCGCCGTCGATGAAAATCTTCACGATGTCGACACGCGCCTTGCGTTGTTCGCGCACCGCCTGACGCAGCGCCCACGGACCGTCGGCAATCTGGCTGAGCCCCCCGGGCGCATCGACGTTGCTCGCTGTGGCGCCAAGGTCGCGCCCTGCTGCCAGCAATCGCGGTCCCGCAATGCGTCCAGCGTCGATCGCGTCGCGCAGCGCGACGTCGATCTTGTACGTGGAGCCGAAACTGATCGCCGACGTGAATCCGCATTGGAGCATCAGCGCGGCATTTCTCACGGCGGTGATCGTCGCCTCTTCGACCGGCGTCGCGCCGATCGCAAACGGACTCGCGTCGGCGAACGACAGATGCGCGTGCGTTTCCGTCATGCCCGGCATGACGAACCTGCCGGCCACGTCGGTCACCTCGGCATCTGAGGGAATCTGCGGCATTTCGCTTTTCGGACCCGCATAGCGGATCACGTTGCCGGACACCCAGACTGCGCCTGACGAGATGGCTGAGGCGCTCGCTGCAGTGAAGACCCGGCCGTTGACAAGAACCTGGTTGGTGCTCATGTCGCCTCCAAGGAACGGTCAATTCGCAAAAAACGCCTTCTTGCGTTCGCCGTTGGGCCCGTAGACCGGTTCACCACGCTCCACCAGATATGCCTGGTTTACGCTCTCTTTGATGTTGGCGGCCGAAAGCAGTTCGACCATCTTCCGGTAGTTCTCGTGTTCGAAGTGCGCGGCGAGGCTGGCACTGTCGTCCCAGAGTTCGTACACCTGGATGCGCGTGGGGACCGCCGGATCGGGCGCGAAGCAATAGTCGCGGCAACCGCGCTCTTCACGCCGCGTCGCCATCTGAACGTCGGCGGTGAGCGCAACGGCGCGATCGCGGTCCTCTCGAGTTGCGAATCCGAGCGCGGCGACGACGATGATCATGATTGCTCCTGTTCTGACACGGTGAACGAATCGGTTCAGCGCACCACATCGCGCGTCCAGCGCCGATGCGACGGACCCATCGGACCGCGTTTCTCGCCGGCGTGCTCCGGATAGACGGTGGCCGTGTACAGATCGCCGTGCGCGTCCATTGCGAGCTGGTGAATGTAGATCGCGATGTCGTCGACCCGCTCCAGCACCTCACCGGTATCCTCGTCGAGTATCGCGAGACTGCTCATCCTGTCGCTGGCATAAACGCGTTTGCCGTACACGGCGATGCTGAGGGGCGCGACGTGCGTCCACTCGTCGATGTAGTTGCCATCCGGATCGAACCTCTGGATGCGCGGGCGACAACCCGGCGCACGCTGCGTGCGGTGAGGCGCGATCTGACCCGCAACCGTCATGTAGTCGTGGTAGTTGCCGCCGCACAGATCGGCGACCAGGAGCCGTCCCTGCGAATCCTGCGCGAGCGCGTGCGGCGTGTTGAACTGGGCCGGACCTCTGCCCCAACTGCCGATCTGCTTGATGTATTCGCCGTCTGGAGAAAACCATACGAGGCGCGAGTTCCAGTAACCGTCCGCGACGACAATGTTGCCGTTGTCCTGCACGACTACCGAGGTCGGACCGTTGAAGTGCGTCTCGTCGTCGCCCCATTTGCCGAACTCGCCGAGGTTCAGCAGCAGTTCACCGTTCGGACGGTATTTGCGAACCGTGTGGCCGTCGCGATCCGTCGTCCAGAACATGCCGTCTTTCTCGATGTACAGCGTGTGCGCGCCGAGCGCGAACCCGCGCTCGTCGGATCTGCCCCACTTGCCGAGGAAGTCTCCGCCGCGATTGAACATCGAGATGCTGCTTTTCCCCATCTTGTCCTTCATCGCGAGCGGATGGGCCGCCCAGTGTTCGATGTCGCGGGTGAACAGATAAATGGTGCCGTCGCGGTCGACCGCCACGCCCGATCCCATTTCGAACCGCATGTCTGCCGGATACTTCGGCCATCCTTCGACGCGCCTGTAACCAGCGCGCGCATCATCGGCTGCGGGCGGGTTCGCTACGTCGTGGGAATCGCACATGGGTCGAGCCAGGGTCGAGTGCAGGAGTGGACGATCCTATCGAGTTCACAGTATGGGCGAAACCGGCTAGGCTGACGGTTTCGCAAACGGGCGATCAGTTTCATGAAATTGTCGGGCAAGGTGGCGGCCGTGACCGGCGGCAGCCGCAGCATCGGACGCGCCATCGTCGAGGCGTTTCTCGCCGAGGGCGCACGTGTGGCGTTCAACGGGCGCGATGAGGCCAAAGGCGCCCGGGCGCTCGCGGAACTCGGCGCCGGCGACCGCGCGATGTTCGTTAGCGGCGACGCGCGTTCGTCGGCAGACGTCAAAGCGCTCACCGACGCCGCTGTCGCGCGTTGGGGCCACCTCGACGTGATGGTCAACAACGCGGGCGGCATCACAGCGCCCGCGCCAATTGCACAGCTCGCCGACGACGCGTGGGCCAACGATCTGCAGTGGAATCTGAGCAGCGTCTTCTTCGGCACCAAGCACGCCTTCGGGCACATGCTGGCGCGAGGCAGCGGTTCGGTGATCAACATCTCGTCGGTGGAAGGCAAAACCGGCGCGGCCGGTATGGCGGGATACGTCGCGGCGAAACACGGTGTGCACGGGCTGACCAAGAGCGCCGCCGCTGAAGCCGGCCGGATGGGCGTTACCGTGAATGCGATCTGCCCCGGACTGATCATCACCGACGCCGTGCTTCAGGGTGGCCCCGGTACCGCGGCGGCGATGGGCATGAGCTACGAGGAGATGGTCGAGAAAGTCTTCAAGTCGAAGACTTTGACCGGCGAACTGAACACCGTCGAACAGGTCGCAGCCGTGGCCGTGCTGCTCGCGTCCGAGACCGGTCGCGGCATCACCGGCAGCTTCTTCAACGTCGACGGCGGACAGTCGCCCTACTGACCCCTCGCGAGCTGGGCGATCCGGGCGTTGCGGATCTCGTACAGCTCGATGACGTTGCCGAACGGATCGCGGCCGTAGATCGCCGACGCCGCGCCGAAATCGACCGGCGCACCGACGAACTCCATCCCCGCGGCGATGAGCCGCTGGTACTCCTGTTCGAGACCATCGACCTGCAGCGCAAAGTGCGCGTAACCGAAATCGCATGGCCGCTGGCGGCGGTCTTCGGGCGGTGGGTTGGTGTACTGCCACAACTCGAGAAACACGTTGGGCATCTTCAGCATCGCCATCTTCGCCGCGACCTCTGGTAGTCCGATCGCGCGATCCGCCTTGGGATTGTCCCGCTCGAATTCGGACGCTTCGACCACTTCGAAACCGAGCACGTCGCGATAGAAGGCCAGACCGCGTTCGAAGTCCGGTACGCCGAGCGCAACGTGATGAAGTCCGACGATCATCGCGGGTTTCCTCTAGACCGGTACGGGACCTTCGACCTGCACGCGATGGATCACGCGCGGCTGATCGTCGTGGTCGTGCACGGCGTAGTGCTGCAGGCAACGGTTGTCCCACATCACCAGATCGCCAACGTGCCAGACATGGCGCGCCTGGAATTCCGGGCGCGACGCGTGTCGATAGAGAAACTCCAACAGCGGCGCGCTCTCCTCGCGCGACCACCCGACGAACCGCTGCGTGAACGCGCGGCACACGTACAGCGACCTCCTGCCGGTTTCGTCGTGCACGCGCACCACCGGATGTTCGGCCCGCGGCGCCCTCTCTCCGCTTTCGCCATACAACGCCGCGAGCCCTTCGGCCGAGTGCACGGCCCGCAGTCCGTCGATGACGCCGCGCAGCCCCTCCGACAATGTGTCGTACGCGAGCTCCTGGTTGGCAAACGCCGTGTCGCCGCCGATCTCCGGAGTTTCGAGCGCGTACAACATCGTCAGCTTCGGTGGCGCCGCGTTGTATGTCATGTCGGAATGCCAGTGCTGGTTCACGTCTTTCGCTTTGCCGTGATTGCGCAACTCGATCACGTCGGGATAAGCCTTCATGCCCGAGTACGGATGACGCACCAGAGGTCCCCAACGACGCGCGAACGCCATCTGGTCTTCGGGCGTGAGCCGCTGATCCGGGAACGACAGCACGTGGTATTCGCAGAACAGATCGTTCAGCGCGTGCCACTGCGCCGCGTCGATGCTCCGCACGTCGACGTCCTCGACGATCGCCCCGAGCGGAGCCGAAAGACGGCGAACACGCACCGGGTTACGCGCGCTGCGTTACGGCGATCATCTCGCCGATGATCTGCGGCCACACCTGAACGGGCAGGTCGTGCCCCATCCCGTCGATCGTCACCAGCTTCGCGCCCGGTATCGCTTCGGCCAGCGCCTTGCCGTGCGCGTACGGCAGGATCGGGTCGTCAGTGCCGTGCACCACCAGCGTCGGGATGGACGTTTTGCGCAACAACGGCCGGCGGTCGTGCGGCGAGCTCGCGCCGATCGCGAGCGAATGGTTCGCCTGCGCGGCGAAGTCGATCGCGCGGCCGACTTCCCGTGTCGCGATGTCGCGCAAGCCGGCGGTGTCGACAGGCAGACGTCCGGCGAGCTTCGTGAACATCGCCACGCGCATGTCGATGAGTTCCGCCGGCGTGCTGGTCGGCATCGACGTCTGCAGCTGCATCATCTCGCCGAGCCACTTCGGATCGGGTCCTGCAAGGTCGTCGCTGCGCAACATCGGCACGCCGTCCACACTGCCTGCCAACGGCGACGACATGATGATCGTCGCGGAGCGGACGCGTTTCGGCTGCCGGATCATCAGCGTTTGCGTGATCATCCCGCCCATCGACGCTCCGGCCACGTGCGCAGCATCGACTTCGTAGGCATCGAGCACCCCGAGCGCATCGTTACCGAGATCGTCGAGGGTGTACGGCTGCTTCGCGAAATCGAAACACGACGATTGTCCGGTGTCGCGGTTGTCGAAGCGGATCACGTGAAAGCCTTTGTCGACGAACGGCTCAATGAATGCCTCCGGCCATTGGATGCCTTGTGCGCTGGCGCCCATGACCAGCAGCAACGTCGGGTTGCGGCGATCGCCGAAGTCTTCGGTCCACAGCCGGATGCCGTTCGAATCGATGATGCGCTCTGCCATGTTTACTCCTCCGTCCGGAGGCCGAGCTTACCCCGCTGCGTTCAGGGTGTCAGTCGATCGCGGTCGCGCGGATACAGCACCGCTTCCCGCACGTTCGCGAGCCCCATCACCTGTGCGGTGAGCCGCTCGAGCCCGATCGCGAGGCCGCCGTGCGGCGGCATGCCGAGCTCGAACATCCTGAGATGGCTTTCGAACGCAGCCGGTTCGATGTTTCGCGCGCGCAACGCCGCCTCGAGGTCGGCGCGGCGATGCAGGCGTTGTCCGCCGGTGGTGATTTCGACGCCACGGAACAGCAGGTCGAAGCTCTGTGCCGCACCGCGATCGCCGCGCGGCGCGGAGTAGAACGGCCGTCCGGACAACGGGAACCCGACCACGAACACCGCCGGCACGCCAGACTCGACCTCGGCGAGCGCGCACAACCGGCGCTCCGCCTCGGGATCGAGGTCGTCGGTGAGGTGCCTGGTGCCGTGAGCCTTACCCAGTCGCTCGAGACAGTCGTCGAATTCCCACACCGGCGCGTTCAGCATCGCCGGCGGCGGGACCGCGCCGTGGCGCTGCAACGTCGCCGCGTGCTCGCGATTCAGCTTCTCGAACATCGACGTCAGCAGTTCCTTTTCCAGGCCGATGACGTCTTCGGCCGCATCGATGAAGCCTAACTCGAGGTCGAGCGAGTAGTACTCGGTGAGATGGCGCGAACTTGCGTGCGGTTCGGCGCGATACACGTGCCCGGTCTCGAACACCTTCTCGAATGCGGCGACGCCGTGCTCCTTGTAGAACTGCGGACTCTGCGCGAGATACGCCACGCGATCGAAGTAGTCGATGGTGAACAGATTCGTGCCGCCTTCGGTGCCGGAGGCGACGATCTTCGACGTGATGATCTCGGTGAAACCGCGCTCGGTCAGAAACTCCCTGAAGTAACGCAGCAACGCGCCTTGCACGCGAAACACGTCGCCGACCGTGTCGTTGCGCGCCGCGAGCGGGCGGTATTCGAGCCGCGCATCGATGCCCACGCCGGAGATGTTGCTCGACGCGTTGAACGGCAGTTTGTTCGTCGCCGGATTCAAGACGCGGATCAGCACCACGTCGACCTCGAAGCCGAGCTTGGCGCGCGCATCCGAGCGTACCGAGCCGACCACTTCGATTGCATCGTCGAGCTTCAGGTGCAGCGCATTCAGCGCGTCGGATGCACCCACGCATTGCACTTCGCCGCTCGCGTCCCGCAGGATCACGAACGTGGTGCTGGCGAGCACGCGCAGCCGGAAGACCCAGCCGCGCAGCACAACGGTTTCACCGAGGTGCCGGGCGAGCGAGCGGACGGGAACACGGGACTGAAAGGTCGTTTCCATGGCAGCTTTCCACAATGATTGGAAACCTGCTGGAACCGGTGATCGGCGGTGCCATCCAGCTTCCGGCACGCGGCCGGCACTCAATGCGCTGTGTCGTAGCGATACGTCTGCTTCTACTGGGGCCTGCGCGTTTGTTGCGGCGCTTCCGGTTCGAAACAGCCTCTCGGAGGGGTCTGTCCTCGTCGGCGAGTGGCGCGGATATTACGCATTCGGGTCTGCGGCCGCAATTTCTCGGACTCCGGACCGGGCCGGCGCGATCCGATTTTGTGAACTACGCTTCCAATCTCCTCAAAGCTCCGGCAGTTCCTCCGCCACCGAAGCGCTGCGCGCCGCATGAAGTGACGCCTGCCGTCGCCTGGGTGCCGACTCGCGGTCGAGCCCGACATCGGAGCAACGACCCGCGCCCCTCTGCACGCTCGTTTGCCTTCTTCATTGACGACGCCGCGAAATGGTGCGCTCGTCGGACCCGCGCGCCGCATTTGTTGACACGACCGGACCTCAACGCGAGAATCCGCCGCGAATCGGGCCAGGACGGCCCGAGCGACGCAAGAACAATCAATCTCAAGAGGGATCATCATGTTCCAGAAAGTCTCAGCAGCTCTTCTCGCAGCGTCAATCGGATTCGCAGGATCGGCCCACGCAGGCAGCACCGGACTCTACGTCGGCGGCAGCGTTGGACAAACCACTCTGAAGGCGTCTGCCAATGCGGGGCTCGCCGGCACGCTTCACTTCGACGAAGACGACACGGGCTACAAACTCTTCGCCGGCTACATGCTGCTGCCGTTCCTCGGCGTCGAAGGCGGCTACACGAATCTGGGCAGCCCCAACAAGAATTTCAGCGGCGCGAGCATCGACTTCGATGTCGACGGTTGGGAAGCGTTCGTGGTCGGCGTGCTGCCCCTCGGTCCGGTGGATCTGTTCGCAAAAGTCGGCGGCATCGAGATCAACGTCGATGCGAAAGTGCGTGCCGGCGGCAGTACTCTCGCCTCCGGTTCAGACAGCGACGAGAAGGCGGCCTACGGCGTTGGTGCGGCGTTCGGTCTTGGCGGCATCAAGATTCGCGCGGAGTACACCGAATACGACGTCTCGAATAACGTCGACGATCTGTACATGGCATCGGTAGGTGTGACCTACCAGTTCTGAGTAATGCGTCTGAGTGGCGTTGTTATCGGGCGAGATCCCGATAACAACGCATCAGAGGCGCACGGCGCTTCAGCCCCCCGACATCTTCCCCTGTTTCTTCGCGCGCTTTTCAGCGCGTTTTTCGGTCAGCGTCTTGGCGGCCTTCTTCTTGCCTTCTTTCTTGCTGCGATGTTCCTTGCTCACGTCCCATGACTCCTTTGATTGACCGTAGCGAAGTCTCTACAAACCGCGTATCGCCTTCAAGCATCCTTGCGACGGGTGAACAGCCGCGACGCGATGGACAGGATCGGTCCGATACTCGCCAGGCCCAATTGCAGCGGATCGCCGTGGGTCACGCGCGAAATACCTTCGCCGATGTTCGTGACCTGCTGCTGCAGATGACTGAGCTGGGCCTTCAACCGGGCCGTGTCGTTGGCGAGTTCCGCCAGTGCCAGCGCGCGTAACTCGTCGACCATCGCTTCCTCGGACGTCGGCGTTCTGCGCTGCGCCTGCATGAACAGAATCCACGCGAGCGCAGCATCGACCGCAGCGACGATCAGCGCCGCAGTCGTCTGGCCGTACATCGACGCGAGCGCATTGAACGCGCATAGATTCAGCAGTGCGAACGCAAACAACGCCACTGCGATCGCGGCCGCAGTGAACGCCGCGGAACGCGCGGCGTGCCTGGCGCGGATGCGCAGCCCCAGCGCCTCGGCGCGCAGCAGCAATGCCAGTCGTTGCAACAAAGGATCCATGACGCGCATCTCCGAGGTTATCGGGGGAGCAACCGGCCGAGCAGCACACCGAGCGCGAAGATCGCGATGGCGGTTCCGGCCGGGATCTCGTGCAGGTGTTTTTCGAGCAGATCGACGAAACCGTCGAACTGGTCCTTGATCTTGTCGACTGTCTCGGAATCGATGCCGAACTGACCGAGTGTGGCGCCACCCAGCAGATCCGTCTGGCCCATCTGCGCAGTATCGGCCGGCGGCGGCATTTGCCTGGTGAGCGCCTCGATCTGGCTGCGAAGCGCGTCGATTTCACTTTTCAGATCTGCGGCCATCGTGTGCGTCCGGTTGCGTGCAGGCTCTCATAGCCGTGCAGGCTCTTATAAAGGATGCGGCGTCGGCCCGCCAGCGCCGTGCGTTTCGAGCAATGCGGCTATCCCCCGGAAAGCGCGTGCAGAATCATCACTTCGTCCTTCGGCGCGAGCGCCTTGCCGAGGTCGGAGATCGATTCGCGATTGACGAACACGCGCATGTGCGGCCGCAGCGCATCTACTTCGTTCACCATCCGAAAACGAATGCCCGGATAGCGCGCGTCGAGGTCGTGCAGCAGCGCCGCCACGGTGGCGCCGTTGGCTTCGACCGTGCTGGCACCCGCCGTGTACGACCGCAATACGGATGGAATACCGACTTTCATCGTCATCGAGCGAAGTTTGCGACTTCCACCGAATAGACGTGCGGCAGGTGCGCAGCGAGACACCGCCAGCTCTCGCCTTCGTCGATACTCCCCCATACTTCGCCGTTAGTCGTGCCGAAATAGACGCCGATGTCGCGCTCCGCGTCCACGGCCATGGATTGCCGCAACACCGTGTACCAGGCGCGCGCCGGAAACCCGCGGTCGAGTCGCGACCACGTCTCGCCGCCGTCGCGCGTTCGATACACCGCAGGTTTCC
>DATJGR010000291.1:0-3051 GCA_035494855.1 Pseudomonadales bacterium
CATCTGGTCACCGATCCGATCACACACGTCGAGCCCAATGGCGTGCGCGACGCCACCGGCAAGCTCCATCCGGTCGACGTCATCGTCGAAGCCACCGGATTCCGCCCGTTCGACATCACCGACTACGTCGACATCGTCGGCCGCGACGGCAAGCGATTGCGCGACGTATGGGGCGACCGGGTGGAGTCGTTCCGCACGGTGATGGTGTCCGGCTTCCCGAACTTCTTCATGCTGCTCGGCCCGAACAGCGCCACCGGCCACACCTCCGCGTTGATCATGATCGAATCGCAGGCGCAGTACGTATTGCGCAGCCTGGAACTGATGGACCGACACCGGCTCGCCTACATCGATCCCGAACCCGACGTGGTGCGCCGCTACAACGTCCGCCTGCAGAAAGACATGCAGAAGATGGTGTTCAGCGGCGGCTGCAACGCCTGGTACACGGACAGCCACGACCGCAACTTCACGTTGTGGCCGTACTCGGCGCTGCGTTTCCTCGCCGAACAGTGGAACCTGAAGCGCGACGAGTTTCGCGTGAAATACCTGCCCGCAGAGTGACTTGAAAGGCCGCACCGTCGCATTTCTCGAGAGTCGCCTCGCCGATCACGTCGGCGAACTGGTCGTGCGCCGCGGCGGCGTACCGGTCAGCGCGCCGGCACTGCGGGAAGAACCCGTAGTCGATCCGGATGCCATCGAACGACTGGTTCGCGACTGGACCGGACACCCACCGAAACTCGCGATTTTCCAGACCGGTGTCGGCACGCGCGCCCTGTTTGCGACGACCGACGCCTTGGGTATCACCGCCGCTTTCACGCAGCTGCTGGCCGACACGCTGGTTGCGGCACGCG
The DNA here is from genome assembly GCA_035494855.1 of Pseudomonadales bacterium. Lineage (GTDB taxonomy): Bacteria > Pseudomonadota > Gammaproteobacteria > Pseudomonadales > Azotimanducaceae > DATJGR01. Next base: position 849 of record DATJGR010000291.1, read on the forward strand.
GACCGAAGCCGACCGCCGTGCTGCGGCAACGCGGCGTGCGCATCGACTTCAGCGCCGTCGATCCGTTCACCACCGCCGAAGTCATCGACGCGATCGGGGGTCTGATTCTCGCCAACGAGACCGTCGTGGTGCAGCGCTATGGAGACGCGAACGAACCGCTCAACGATGCGTTGGTCGCGCGCGGCGCGATCGTGGTGGAAGTGCCGACCTACCGCTGGGCGCTGCCCGACGACACGCGGCCGCTGACGGCGCTGATGGACCGTCTCGACCGTTCCGAAGTCGACGCAGTGGTATTCACCAGCGCGTCACAGGTGCACAACCTGATGACCGTCGCAGAGCGCGAGCACCGGGCGGCCACGCTACGAACCGCGTTGAATGCGACGCGCGTCGTCTCCATCGGCCCGGTGTGCAGCGCCGCGCTCACCGCGGCCGGCATCGAGGTAACGCTCGAAGCAAGTCCGCCGAAACTCGGGCCGATGTTCGACGCGCTCGAGGCGGCTTTCGCCGCGTCTTAGCGCAGCTACGCCAGTCCGATCAGCGGCGCGAACACGAGTACGGTTCCTGCAATCCCCACACCCCACGCCAGCGGCCGGATCCACGGCACGCCGACGAGATACAGCAGCGCGTGAACGACGCGTGCGTAGAAGAACAACTGCGCCCCAAGCACCGTTACCGGATTGCTGATGTGCGCGACCGCAGCCACCAGCACCAGCGGCGCGAACAGCGCGAGCCCCTCGCGATGATTGTCGACGATCCGTTTCGTGCGGGCCTGAAACGCTTTCGGCTCCGGCAGGTTGTCGCGCGAACCCGCCATCTCTGGCAGACCTTGCGCGAGAACGCCGGCCAGCGCCTGAATCAGTATCAGCAGAAACAGCAGCGCCACCGAATACACGAGCATCGTCAGTTCGATCGTCATTCCGTCCCCTCCGTTTGAAGCTATCGCACCCGCGCGGGTCCGAGCTCGCGCTCGGACACGAACATCAGTTCCACGCTGCCCGGCGCCGCGAAGTTGGCCGCGTCGCCCGTTTGCTCCACGGTCATCTCGCGCGAATTCATCCCCCGCATCGCCGCCGCGAAGTCCGGCCAGTGAATTTCCGTGATGCCGTCGTAGGCCGCGCCATCGACGACCACGTGCGACTGCACGTAAGCCAGGATCTCCGGCGTGCGCAACACGATGGGGCCGTGGCGTTCGAGCCAATAGGCGCGGAAATCGGCGACGCTCAATTCATCTTTGCGCCGGAACAGAAACTTGCCCTTGATTCCGCCGTTCGTTGCGCGCCGGTCGAACAGCACATGCTCCTCGGTGGTGAGCGCCATCGACGGCGCGTACTCGCGGTCCACGCGTTCCGTCCATGCGCGGGCATCGTCGCGCGCTGCGAACCACGCCTCCAGCGTGCCGGCGAACTTCGGGATGGGCAGCCGCCCGAGTTGCTCCGGCAGCGGTCGCGTTGCGATGCAGCGCCGTGTTCCATCCGCTACCGTCGGCCGCCACTCGGGCAGTTCGCTGGCGAACAGCGCGTGCACGCGAAACACCGTCACGAAGCGAAGCACCGCTGCAGATAGCGATGGAAATGCCAGAGACCGCCTTCGAGGTGGCTGAGCGGACCGCTCGCGTACAACGGGCTGCGGTAACCGCGCTGTACCCCCTCGCACACCGGAATGTCTTCGAGATGGATGTGACGGATCTGTTCCGCATACCGCGCGACGAGTTCCAGCTGCGCCGCGAGCTCCGGTCGCGTCAGCAGGTGTATCCGCAGCAGGAAGCGATGGTGTTCGATCCGGTCGAATTCGTACCACACCGCCCAGGGCGTGGCGCTTTCGGTCACCGCGATCAGCGTCAGCGGAAAGATGCACGCCACCACGAACGAGTCGGCGCCCGCTACCGGTGGATTCTCGAGAATCGAAAACGCGCCGGCGTCGTCGGTGGCATACGTTCCGAACGCCGGATTGAAGAGCTGCAGCGAGCCGGCGTGCGGGCCGATGTGGTGGTACGACTCCATGAAGTTCTCGACCATGATCTTCCAGTTCCACGGCGAGTCGAACTCGAGCGTGGCGGCGGTAACGAGTTCGTCGACGCGCGCGTCGCGAATGCGCGCCCGCAGTCCTTCGAGCGACGGCGCGAGCGGCGCGGCGGTGCCGGACAGGTTCGCGAAGATCCATCCGCCCCATTCTTCGTGGGCGACGCGCGGCAGGTTGCACTTCG
>DATJGR010000292.1:0-30513 GCA_035494855.1 Pseudomonadales bacterium
AGAACGCCGGCGGATTGCGCGCATACATCGTTTCGTCGACGCCGCGGAAATCGTCGAGCTGGCGAACGAAAACGCGGTTGTACGTCACGTGAATCGCGACCCGCGCACCGGGCGCGCTGCGGTCGCCTTGCCAGTGCCAGATGCCGTTCGCCCATAACGCAACCGAACCTTTCGGCATTTCGATCGGCACCGCGCCTTCGCGCGAATCGCTGCGTTTCGGCGCGCGGCGTCGCAGATGGCTGCCTGGAATCACCCACGTCGGGCCGGCGTCGACGGTCCAGTCGTCGAGCGCCCAGCACGCGACGCAGATGAGGCCGAACTCGGGATACGGCTCGCGCACGAGCGGATAGTCGGCATGAATGTCGATCGCCCCGGGGCCGGCCTCTTTGTAGGTGCCGGACATGGCGCCCAACACCATGCCGCGACCTACCGCGCTCTCGGCGACGGTGCAGACGAGCGGATGCAGTGCGACTTCCTCGAACATGCGATGCCGCAGCATCAATCCGTTGGTCGTGAACGGATGATGCTTGCGCACTTCTTCGGCCACGCGTTCGCGCAACTCGTCCGCGAATGCGTCGCTCACAGCGCGTTCGATCACGGTGTATCCGCGCTCGCGCAGTTCCACGAGCTGACGCGCGAGACCGAGCCGTTCGATACGATGCGCGTAGTCCGGGTTCTCGATGGTGACGGACGCCATGTGGTCGTGCAGATCGTTGATCATCGTCAGCAACGCCGGCGCTGTCGGCATGCTGCCGGTGATGCGCAACGCGTCGGGACCGGCGCGATGCCTGAACTCGCGGCGCGCGCGCCGCATCGCGGCGTCGCCCGCCGCATTGACGCTCTGCGCCATGCTCAACACGTGCTGATAGTCGCCGCGGATGTTCAGTTCTGCGTCGGCGATCTCGCCAGCGCCGACTTCGAGCGCGCCATTACGCAGTCGCCAGTACCAGGCGGCGCGGTTGTTGGCCGCGCCCAACGAAGGCGGCGCGTCCTCGAACGCTTCGCACATCGAGTACGTGGCATCGCGCAACTCCGGATGCTGTTTGACGAACTGCGTGATGAAGTTGCGCGCCGCGTTTGTCCAACCTGCGGAGAGGAATTCGAAACGCTGATCGACTGGCGCCGGCAACATGAGGTGGATTCCTCGAAAGACCAGCCTGCAGCGTAGGTGAAACCGCCGAGCGGTATCAAACGCGTCGACAGCGATCGCGCACCGGACCGCAACGTCGCCGATTCAGGCCCGCACCGCGTTCCACGCCGCTTCGGCGAACACCGTCTTCACCTTCGCCGGCGACTCCTTCACCTGCCCGGCCAACCAGTAGCGCGTGTAGTCCTGGATCGGCCCGCTGATGATCGGCACGTAGGTGTCGATCGGCAGCGCCTTCATCTCGCCGTCCCGCACGTAAGGGCCGAACCAGCGGAACACCTCGGTGATGTGGCTGCGGTGGATCTCCCGCAGTTGGTCCTTCGTCTCTGGTGGGAACGCAATATCTCGTGAATTCAATAGATAACGCGCGATGTCTCGATGCGCCGTCACCCAATCGGAGTACTGGGTGACCACCGTTCGAACGCTCTGCTCGGCGCTCTTGCAGCGCTTCAGCTTGCGCAGCAGGTCGGCGTTCAACCGCTGGATGCCGTCGATGAAGAGGCCGGCGGCGATGCCTTCTTTGTTGCCGAAGTGGTGATACAGGCTGCCGATACTGCTACCGGATGCACGGCGGATGTCGTCGATCGTAGTCGCTTCGACGCCCTGCCCGATGAAGCAGTCGAGCGCCGCTTTCAGGATCGATGCGCGGCGCGCCGGCGTGGTGGCTCTGGGCTTCGTTTGCTTGGTCATCGAGACGAATCCTAATCTAGAATCATGTTCTAGTAAAAGTACGGACAATTCGTTAGAGTTGGGTCATTACTCATCTTCGGAATGGAGCCAATCGATGGACATCGACCTCTCCGCAGCCGACCTCGCGTTCCGCGACGAAGTGCGCGAGTTCCTCCGCACCAATGCGTACAAGCCCGGCGCCGACTACGCCGCATGGCGCGACGGTTGGTTCGCGAAAGCCAAAGCGAAAGGCGGCTGGGACGTGCCCAAGTGGCCGAAGCAGTTCGGCGGCCCGGGTTGGACGCCGACGCAGCATTACATCTGGGAACAGGAAACCGCGACCGCGATGCTGCCGTTCGACATGCCGTTCGGCGTCGGCATGCTCGCACCGATCCTGATGGGCTACGGTTCGAAGGAACAGCAGGAGCGGTTCCTGCCCGACATCCGCGCGCGCAAAGTGAACTGGTGTCAGGGTTACTCCGAACCCGGCGCGGGCTCCGACCTCGCCGCGTTGAAGACGAAAGCGGAACTCTCCGCTGACGGCAAGACCTACACGGTCAACGGCACCAAGATCTGGACGACCGCGGCACACATGGCCGACTGGATCTTCTGTCTCACCCGCACGCAGGACACCGGCAAGCGCCAGGAAGGCATCACGTTCCTGCTGTTCCCGATGAAGCAACCCGGCATTGAAGTGAAGCCGATCATCACGCTGGGCGGCAGCCACACCGTGAACATGGTGCACATCAGCGACGTGAAAGTGCCGGTGGAAAATCGCATCGGCGAGGAAGGCAAAGGCTGGACGTATGCAAAAGGTCTGCTGCAGCACGAACGCACCGGCCTCGCGGGCGTGTCGCGTTCGATCATTGCGCTGGAAAAGCTGAAGGAACAGGCGCGCAGCGTTAAGCGCGGCAACGGCTCACTGATGGACGAGCCGGCGTTCCGCGCGAAAGTCGCAGCGCTCGAAGTGGACCTGATGGCGCTCGAATTCACCGAACTGCGCAGCCTTGCGGCGGCGTCAGCGGGCGGCGCGCTCGGACCCGAGTCGTCGATCATGAAACTGAAAGGCACCGAGATTCAGCAGCGCATCGCGAAACTCACGGTCGAAGCCGGCGGCATCTACTCGGCCGGTTGGGGTCATCCAGTCGGCCCGAAGTTCGCGCGCAACGGCATGGCGAGCTACCTCAGCAGTCGCGCATACACGATCTACGGCGGCGCGAGCGAAGTGCAGAAAGACGTCATCGCGAAGAACGTGCTCGGCATCAAGAGCGGCAAGAAGTAAGCGCGCGCAACAGAGAGAGAGACGACACATGAATTTCGATTTGAGTTCCGAGCAGCAACTGCTGAAAGACAGCGTCGACCGCTTCGTGGCCGACAACTATTCGCTAGAGGCGCGCGTGAAAGTCACCGACGCGGAGCCTGGCTTCTCCAAAGCGCATTGGAAATCGTTCGCCGACCTCGGTTGGCTGGCGTTGCCGTTTGCAGAAGCGGACGGTGGATTCGGCGGCGGCCCGATCGAGACGATGCTGTTGATGGAAGCGTTCGGTAAAGGTCTGGTCGTGGAACCGTACCTCGCCAGCGTCGTGCTCGGCGGCGGCGCACTGCGACGCGGCGCGTCGAAAGCGGTGAAGGACGCGATCCTTCCCGGCGTCGTCGACGGCACCAAACAACTCGCATTGGGCTACGCGGAAGAACAGGCGCGCTTCGACCTCGAAGACGTCGTCACCACCGCGCGCGCAGAAGCCAATGGTTTCGTTCTCAACGGCACGAAGTCGGTGGTGCAGAACGCGGCGACCGCCGACTACATCGTGGTGTCCGCCCGTACCTCGGGCGGTCAGGTCGATCGCAACGGCATTTCGCTGTTCCTGGTCGATGCGAAAGCCGCCGGCGTGGAACGCGACAACTACCCCACCGTCGACGGTTTGCGTGCATCCGAAGTGAAACTGACGAACGTGCGTGTCGATCCCGATCGACTGATCGGCGAAGTCGGAAATGGCTACGCGATTCTCGAAGCAGTTGCCAACGACGCCATTCTGGCGCTGTCGGCCGAGGCCGTCGGTGCGATGGAAGTGCTGTACAAAGACACCGTCGAGTACACCGAGCAGCGACAGCAGTTCGGACATCCGCTATCGGAGTTCCAGGTGCTGCAACACCGCATGGTCGAGATGTTCATGGAGTACGAGCAGTGCAAATCGCTGCTGTTCCGCGCAACGCTCGAGTCGGCGCAGGGCTTACCGACTGCGCAACGCACGATTCACGCGTTGAAGCACCTCGTCGGCAAGGCCGGCATCTTCATCGGCGAGAACGCAGTGCAGCTGCACGGCGGCATGGGCATGACGGAAGAGCTGCGCATCGGTCATTACTTCAAACGCCTGCTGGTAATCGACGCGCAGTTCGGTAACTCGGACCATCACCTGCAGAAGTTCGCGGCCTGATCGATCGTCGCCGACGGTGAACAAATGAACGACGGTGCCGGGCGCCGTCGTTCACCTGTTCGTCAGCGGTTTCGCACGGCGCGGATGGCGATCGACGTCGGCATCAGGGCGTCGAGCGGCGTCGACGCACCGGTCCAGTGATCTTCGTACAGCGCGGTGAGATGAAAGCCGGCGGCCAGCAGGTCGCCGATCTGCGCCTGCAGGCTGTGGCCGAACTCCAGCGCATCGCCGTTCGCAATCTGACCACGCCGTGCGTCGGACAACGGCGACGCCGCGGCCCCCGCCTCGCTGTACGGCAGGCGATGCTTCGCCACCAGCATGCCGCTGCGTTCCGCTTCGTCGTGGTCGAAGAGGAAGTATGCTGGGTTCATGAAGCCCGCCAGCAGCGCACCTCCGGGACGCAGCACGCGGTGACACTCGCGCCATACCGGCCGCAGATCCGGCACGAACACGTTCGATACCGCGTGGAAGATCAGATCGAACGACGCGTCGCGGAACGCCGAGAGATCGGCCATGTCGCCGCGGACGTAACGCAGCGCCAGTCCATCGCGCATGGCCACCTCCATGTCACGCGCGAGTTGCTCTTCAGAGAGATCGAAGCTGACGACATTTGCGCCTGCGGCCGCAAGAATCGGCGCCTGTTGACCGCCTGACGATGCCAGACACAACACGTGCGCACCGCTCAGTGCACCGAACCAGTCGGACGGCACGGGCTTGTCCGGCGTGAGGATCACCTGCCAATCGCCGCGCCGCGCGCTTTCGATCACATCTTCACTCACCGGTACCGACCACCGTCCGCCAGCGACGGAATCGCGGTTCCACGCGCGTCGATTGTGTTCGAGGTGGTCCATCGTTCTCCTTCAGGTCACGTGGAAATCGGCGCCGATCAGTTTCATGCCGAGCCGCCGCGCCACCGCTTGCGACGCGAGGTTGTCCCACGACGTGCTGTACAACGCGATCGCACCGAGTTCGTCGACCGCCCTCGCCCACGCCGCCACCGCTTGCGACGCCATGCCTCTGCGCCGCTCTGCTGGAAGCGTTTCGACACCCGCCGCGTGCGCTGCCGGGGTGATGCGAACGCTCGAGCACAACGCAACCGCCGCTCCGTTTTCCACCGACACGACGAAGGGTTGCCGTTCGTCCACCTCGTCGCGCCAGTCGGGAAACGTGCGCAGCAGGTCGGCATTCGCACGCGTCACGCGCACCGCGAGCGGTGCCGGCGGCAATCCCTCGACGTCGACCCAATACGCCGGCCCGGACCAGATGCGCTGAACCGGCGCATCGCGTGCCAACGCCGACACGATCGCGTCGCCACAGTGTGGTCGTTGGGCGAGGGGCAACGTGCATGGCTCGCGCTCGATCCATTCCCGCAACAACGCCACCGTCACTTCGGGTACGTCGGCCCGCCACCGCAACTCGTGACCGGCGGCCGTGCGTCCGAGAAACACGCGCGGCGCACGCGGGCCGCGCGGCTCGTTCACGTGTGACATGCGCCCGTTCGCGTCGTGGGTGTACAGCGCATCGAGATGGATGCGCATCAGCTCCAGGGCGGATACGTCAGCCAATGAGTTGCAGGAACTCCGACCGGGTCGGTGCATTGTCGCGGAAGCTGCCGAGCATCACCGAGGTTTTCATTACCGAGTTCTGCTTTTCCACACCACGCATCGCCATGCACAAGTGACGCGCTTCGATGATCACGCCGACGCCCCGTGCGCCGGCGCTGTTCATGATCGCTTCGGCGATCTGCTGCGTGAGCTGTTCCTGAATCTGCAGACGTCGCGCGAACATGTCGACAATGCGCGCCACCTTCGACAGTCCGAGTACACGCCCGTTCGGCAGGTAGCCCACGTGACACTTCCCGATGAAGGGCAACAGATGGTGCTCGCACAGGGAGTACATCTCGATGTCCTTGATCATCACGATCTCGTCGATCTTCGATTCGAACAACGCGCCGTTCACGATGTCTTCGAGGCTCTGCGCATAGCCGCGTGTGAGAAATTTCATAGCCTTCGCAGCGCGCTCGGGCGTGTCGCGCAGACCTTCGCGGTCGGGGTTCTCGCCAAAGCCCTTGATCAGTGCCCGATAGTGCGCCGACAGGGCCTGGATATCGTCCTCGTCACCGTTGGCGTCTTTCTTCATGGCACCGCGTCTTCCGGAAAAGCGTTCTACTGTGCATTTCGGGGCCGCAATCGGCAAGCCTGCCCCGTTACAGGATGCTGGACCTGATCACCATCATCTTGTCGATCTGCATGTCGTCGATGGTGTGCGGTATACCGCCGACCCCGAGCCCCGACTCGCGCAGACCCGCGAACGGCATACCGTCGACTCGAAACGCAGTGTGATCGTTGACCATCACCGCCGAGGCATCGAGTTGTTTGAAACCGCGCAACGCGGCGTCGAGGTCGCGCGTGAAAATCGCCGCCTGAAACGAGAACGGCAGGGCGTTAGCCTGCGCGAACGCCTGCTCGATGTCGTCGTAGCCGTAAACGCACACCACCGGCCCGAAGATTTCCTTGCGGCTCACGTCTGCATCGAGCGGCGGGTCGAGCAGCACAGTAGCGGGATACGTGCTCGGGCTGAGCGGATCGCCGCCGCACAGCCGCTCCGCACCGGCATCGATGGCGGCCGTCACCCATTCGTGAATGCGCTTCGTCTCGCTGTGCTGGATCAACGGACCGACTTCGGTGGACGCATCGGTGGGGTCGCCGATCTTCAATCGCTTCGCACGCTCAGCCAACGCCTGCGCCCAGCCGCGCGCCTTTGCGCGAGGCACGTAGACACGCTGGACCGACACACAGACCTGACCGGCGTGATAGAAGCCGCCCTTTAGAACCGCGTTCACCGACAATTCTTCGTCCGCATTCGGACCGATGATGACGGGGGCAACACCGCCGTGCTCCAGCGCGCACCGCGTGCCGGCTGCGAGTTTCGAGCGCAGCGACCAGCCCACGTCGCCGCTGCCGATGAAGCTGAAGAACGCGACGCGATGGTCCGTGACGAGTTGTTCCGCAACCGCCCGTCCGCAGACCGCGACCTGACACCATCCTCTCGGTAGGCCGGCTTCGAGCAGCAGCGCGACGAGGCGCAGACAAGACAGCGGCGTCGTGCTCGCCGGTTTGACGATCACGGGACATCCCGCCGCGATGCCGGCGAGCACCTGGTGAACGATCAGGTTGAGGGGATGGTTGAACGCACTCACCGCGACGACTACGCCAATGGGTTCCTTCTGCGTGAACGCAACGCGACCGGCGGCCGCGGCCGTGGTACCCATCGGAATCACGTCGCCGGCGTGGCCACGAATGTGTTCGATGCACAGACGGACGCCGTCGATGGCGCGTGTGATTTCGACGCGCGAATCAACGAGCGGCTTGCCACCTTCACGCGCGGCTTCCAGCGCCAGCACGTCCTGATGTTCCGTCATGAGAACGGCCAGCCTCTCGAGTATCGCGACGCGCTGGTGCAACCGCAGCCAGCCGGCCCGATGGCGATAGAGCGCGTAGGCCGCCGCCAACGCATCTTCGGCTTGCTTCGGTCCAGCGGTATCGACCGTTGCGATCTGCGCGCCATCATACGGTGCGACGACAGCCAGCGTCGCAGCGGCCGGCGCTTTGCTCTCGAGCATCGATCCCCAATGCGCGGCGGTCAGCATCAGTTCTTGCACGTGATTTCTCCGAGCTTCTTCGTTAGCAGCTGATTTTCCCGGTAGTCGATCGGAATCACTACCAGGCTCGGTCCTACTTGAGCGAAAGCTGCTTCAAGCGTGCCTCTCAGGTCGCGGCTCCTCTTGCAGATCTGCCCGTGCCAACCGAACGCGCTCGCCAGCTGCAACCAGTCTGGATTGCCGAAGGCCAGGTTGGTGTGGCGACCGAACTCGTTCGACTGCTTCCATTGGATCAGCCCGTAACCCCCGTCTTCCCACACCATCACCACAATGCGGCTGTTCAACCGCTTAGCGGTCTCCATCTCCTGCACGTTCATCAGGAATCCGCCATCGCCGGCGATCGCGAGTATGCGGCGCTCCGGATAAACCAGTGACGCAGCGATGGCGCCAGGCAACGCGCCACCCATCGAACAGAACCCATTGGGAATGAGACACGTGTTCGGCTCGTGACAGGCATAGAGGCGCGCGATCCACATTTTGTGTGCACCCACGTCGGACAGCAGCACATCACTAGGCCCCATCACCTGACGCACGTCCCACAACGCCTTCTGCGGCCGGATCAATCCGTCAGTATCGTCGTCGGCGTATTCGGTGATGTCGTTCCACATCTCGCGCCGCGTTTCGCGCTGTCGTCCCAGGTCGAACGACAGAGCAGCGTGCGCGTCGACGCGTTGATTGAGCATCCACAGAGAGTGCGCCAGGTCGCCGACGAGTTCGACGCGAGGCATGTAGCAATCGTCGATTTCAGCCGGCAGGAAATCCGCGTGAATGACCAGTTTGTCGCCCGCCGGATTCCACAACCGCGGATGGTATTCGACCATGTCGAGCCCGAGCGTGATGACGAGGTCCGCATCGTCGATGACCAGATTCATGCGATCCCGGGTGCCGAGGCCTACGGTAAACAGGCAATACTCGGCGTCCATGTCGACGCAGCCCTTGGCCATGAAGGTGCTGACCACGCCGATGCCGGTTTTCTCGCACAGTAACCGCAGTTGTTTGCTGGCTCGGCGACGGATGCAGCCGTTGCCCGCGATGATCACGGGACGCTTGGCGGTCCGCAGCAGGTCGAATGCGCGATCGACTATCTTGTCGTCGGTAACCGCACGCCGGAACCGAGTTACGGGAAGCGGCTTGCCGTCCGTCTGTAGCTTTGCGAGATCTTCGGGAAGCTCGATCAGCACAGCACCTGGTTTCTCGGTTCGCGCGACACGAACCGCCTTGCGCACCATCTCCGGAATGTTCTCGGGATGGCGGACACTCGCCGCCCACTTCGTAACGGGCTCGAACATGCCGACGACGTCCATCACCTGGTGCGACTCTTTGTGCAGACGCCGCGTTGACCCCTGCCCGGTGAGCACCAGCATGGGTGCATGATCCATGTCGGCATCGGCCACACCGGTGATCAGGTTGGTTGCGCCAGGACCGAGGGTGCCGAGACACCCCGCTGGATTTCCGGTGAGCCTCCCGTATGCCTCGGCCATGAAGGCCGCACCCTGTTCATGACGCGTGAGGACGAAATGGATCTTGGTCGATTGCTCCAGCGAGATCATGAAGTCGGCATTCTCCTCACCGGGAACGCCAAAGATGTATTGCACACCCTCTTCCTCGAGACACCGGACGAATAGGTCGGACGCTTTCATCGAGCTACCTTCTAGTGCCGCAGTGCACCTCATCTTATCAGTGCGGTACGCCTTTCGCGTTAAGCGCTGGTCCGCAACCGGGTCGCCACGGTAATGTCCGCAAAACCGTGCCCGGAGCATGACATGACATACCGCCACCTCGTTCTCGATCTCGACCGCTCGCGCCACATCGCAACGGTTACGCTCAACAAACCGGAACGGCTCAACGCAATCGATCAGAACGACAAAGTCGATCTTCTCGACGCGATCGCGCGGATTCAATCCGACGACGATATATGGGTAGCGATCTGGACCGGTGCCGGACGAGGATTCTGCAGCGGCGCCGATCTGCAGGGTCCTCCGCCTGACGACGGCAATAAGCCGCTGAACGAGCTGCTCGACGAAGAGTCGTGGATCAGCAGACAGGGCAAGGCGCTCTATGGCGTGGACAAACCGATGATCGCGGCAGTGAACGGCGTCGCCGCCGGAGCCGGATTTTCACTGGCGCTCGCCTGCGACATGCGCGTCGGCTGCCCCGACAGCCGCTTCGTCACGGTGTTTCAGGAACGCTCGCTGCCTCCGGAAGGCGGCATGTCGTTTCTGCTCGCGCGCATCGTCGGCTTGAGCCGCGCGATGGACCTGTCGCTGACGAGCCGGCGCGTGGAAGCCGACGAGGCGTATCGCATCGGCCTGCTCGATCGCCTGGTGCCGAGCGATCAGTTGCTCAGCGCCGCGAAGGAACTCGCGGAGCGGATCTGCTACCTGCCGCCGGCGGCGGTGCGCGTGACGAAGCGCGCAATTCAGGCGGGCCTCGAAGCGAGCTTTGCCGAAGCGTCGGCCAACGAGACGCGATACGGCGGCATTGCGCGGCGCGCCAAAGCAGACGCGGAGGAATCAGCGCGCGCATTTGCGGAGCGCCGCAAGCCGAAGTATCGCGGTAGATAGGTCCCGCTGAGGCAGAGCCTTTCGCCGTATGTCGCGCCGCTCAACTGCGCTGTTAGGAAACGCTTGCATGTTCAAGGATCGATTGACGCTCGGCGCAGCCTCGTGCTCGAGCGAACTTGCGTCAACGCCGGAGCAGTACCGTGGCGTGGAATGACATGCCGCTGCACTGGTACGACGCTTATGAGCGAGGCCGGCCGGGGTATCGAGTGGAGGCCATAACCGCGCCAGGCGTTCCATCATCGGCTTCCGTACTCGACCTCGGCGCGGGTAGCGGCAAGCTGACGCGCCTCCTCGTATCAGCGTTTGCCGACGTGTTCGCGGTCGAGCCCGACACCGAGATGCGCCGCCGCCTCGTCGCTTCCAGCCCGGGCGTGTCGGTACTCGAGGGGCGTGCCGAGCAGATTCCGGCCGCCGACGCCTCGGTCGATGCAGTCTTCGCCGCGCAGTCGTTCCACACGTTCGACCAACGGCAGGCGGTTGCCGAGATCGAGCGGGTGCTGCGACCGCGCGGTGCAATGGTGCTGTTGTGGAACGTGTCCGCCGGCGCCGCGCAGCCTTCCATTGCGACGGTCCACGAGTTACTGGATCAGCACTGGCCCCCCGGGTGGGACCCGATTGATCTGGGGCTTGCGTACGCGTGGAAGGACTGGCCCCGCGAATGGAGCGAGATATTGGACGAGTCGGCGTTCGGCGCACTCGCAGAAGCACGATTTCCAAATCCGCAGATTGTCGATCAGGAGGCGCTTGTCGCCTTTTTTGGCTCGATGGGTTGGATCGCTGAACTGCCGAGCGAGCGCCGGGTACCACTTCTGGAGGAGGTGAAGTCGCGGCTCGCAGCACCGACGTATGTGTTGCCATGGGAGACGCGCGTCTACTGGACGCGACTCGACAGGTCGACGTAGTGAAACGTGCGGCGTGCCGCCGGTGCGAACGGGCACAACCTCCAAACGGCGCGTTATATCGTCAGTTCACAAGCGCCGTTGACCTGATGTCGATCGATTGGCAACGTCAGTGCCTCGGCCATCCTGCCAACCAGCGTTGCTTCATCGGAGGCGTTCCATGAACCGGGCTCAAACCAATGCCGTAACTGCGCCAATCCGCGCGACCGCCTATGTGCCGCCCTTCCAGCTCACCAAGGGCCAACCTCCACCGGTTGCTGCGCATGGCGGCGTTTCTTACATGGCCTTCGAACGCGACGGCGATGCCGGTACGACTCTTGCCACCGCGGATGCGCTGCGCCTGATCGCGTCCGGCACGGGCCAGAAAGTGATCGAGATGATCGAGAACGCGCCACCCGGACCGATCGAGACTCAGTGGGGTTTGGGGTTTCGCAGTCACGCGGAGTGTGTCGAATACATCCGCGACAGGGGAATCGTGCCGCCGGAAGGTGGTGTGGCACTGCCGTTGCGCTACACCGTGCACGAAGAGCCGTCTTATTCGATCGTTTCGTCCAACGCGCTGTGGCGCGACCCGACGCGCGAGGCCGACCAGCAGATACTGCGCAAGGAAGAGCGTGAGATCGGCCGGCGCGCCCTCTACTTTCCGCAGGTGCTGCGCGACGCGCGGCGCATCGGCGAATACTACCCGGGGCTCTCGCCGAGCAGCCCCGAGTGCATGGACAAACTCGGCGTAGCACTCGCGCATTGCGAATCGAAGTGCACGAACTTCTACGACGCGCACGAAGTCGAACGCGTGTTCTATCCCGAGATGGAGAAGCTGCTGCTGGAATTCTACCCGGACGCGACCGACGCGCTGGTGTACAACCACGACGTCTTCGACAAGGACTACAAAGGCGATCGCACCGAAGACCAGGCGAACAAGAACCCCGGCGTGAACGCCAACTATGCCTACCTGGTGCACAACGATCTGAACGACAACAGCGGTCGCGTGCGTTGCCGCGAGCTGCTGACGAAGAACCTGCGCAACTTCGGGCGCGAGCAGCGCTACACGGAAGCCGAGGCGGACGCGAAGATGTCGCGACGCTTTCTGTCGATCAACCTTGCGAAGCCGATGGAAACCGTGCGCCAGAATCCGTTCGTGCTCTGCGCGTGGCCGTCGTTCGCCGATCAGCCCTACATTACCAACTACCGCGTCTACGACGACCGAGTCGGCGAAACGACGCGATTCACCTATAGATCGAGCCACGAGTGGTACTGGTTCCCGCAGCAGACGCCCAGCGAGGTGTCGATGCTGAAATGTTACGACTCGATCACCGATGGTTCGGTGTCGCGCTGGTCGTTCCATTCGGCGTGCGTCGACCCTACCGCGCCCGAGGACGCGCCGTGTCGCAAGAACGTCGTGGTCAGGGCCTTCGTGTTCTTCTGATACGCGAAGCGGGCTAACGAGTCAGCCAAGGGGGCGTGGCCCTCCTCAACCGTCGATGAAGATCGTCGCGGGATGTTCCAGATGTTCCTTCAGTGTCTGGATCAGCGCCGCGGCGTCGTAGCCATCGACGAAGCGATGATCGAACGACGACGACAGATTCATCATCAACCGGATCGTTACTGCGCCGGCCACCACCATTGGGCGCTGCACCGCCTTGTTGACGCCGATGATGCCCACTTCCGGCGCGTTGATGATCGGAGTCGATGCGATGCCGCCGAGCCGGCCGAGGCTCGTGATGGTGATCGTCGAGCCGTGCAACTCGTCCTTCGTCGCCTTGTTGTTGCGCGCCGCATCGCTGACCCGGCGGATCTCGCGCGCGAGATCCCACAGCGACAGCTCCTGCGCATTGTGTACCACCGGCACTTTCAGGCCGTCGGGCGTCTGCGTCGCGACGCCGAGGTGTACGCGTCGATGCCGTTGCAGGACGCCGCGCTCGGCGTCGTAATGGGCGTTGCACTGCGGGAACTCCGGCAGCGCACGCACCAGCGCCATCGCCAGGAACGGTAAATACGTCAGGTTCGCGTCGCGCTGGTCGTTCAGGTGAGCGCGCAACGATTCGAGCTCCGTCACATCCACTTCTTCGACGTACGCGAAGTGCGGAATGCTGCGTTTCGCTTCGCTCAGCCGCTGCGCGATCACGCGCCGCACGCCGATTATTTTGATCTCTTCCACATCACCGGTGACGACGGCTTTCGTCGCCTTCGCCGATTTCGCCCGCGGCTTTGCGACGTGCGCATCGAAATCCGCCTGCGTGATGCGCCCATCGGGACCCGATCCGTGGATCTCCGTCAGTTCGATACCGGCTTCGCGCGCGCGGCGGCGGATCGACGGCGACGTCAGCACGGCTTGCGGTGTCGACATCGCAGCTGCGGTCGTTCGTTCTGCCGCGGGCCTGGCGCTCTTCGTGGGCTTGGTCGGTCGCACGGTCGTCGCGACCGGTGCCGCTGCCGTCTCGGCGACAACGACGGGTTTGACCGCCACCTTCGCACCGGCCGCTACTTCGAACACGATCAACGTCGAGCCGACCGGCACCAGATCGCCCGGCTCGCCGGTGGTCTCCAACACGGTGCCGCTGACGGGCGACGGTACTTCGATGTTGGCCTTGTCGGTCATCACGTCGACGATCACGTCGTCTTCCTTCACCTGATCACCGACCTTCACTTTCCACTCGACGATCTCTGCATCGACGGTGCCTTCACCGAGGTCCGGCAACTTGAACTCGAACCGGCTCATGCCGAGGCCTCCATTACCGCCGCGAACGCCGCAATCATCCGAGCCTGTCCCGGAAAGTAATCCCACTCGAACACGTGCGGATACGGCGTATCCCAACCGGTGACGCGCTCAATTGGCGCGAGCAACGACCAGAAGCACTGTTCCTGAACGGTGGCGGACAGTTCCGCGCCGAATCCGCTGAAGCCGGTAGCCTCGTGCGCCACCACGCAGCGGCCCGTCTTCCTGACCGACGTACAGATCGTGTCGACGTCGAGCGGAACCATCGTGCGGATGTCGACGATCTCCGCGTCGATCTGCGCTTTCTGCGCCGCCGCTTCCGCCACGTGCACCAGCGTGCCGTAGGTCAGCACCGTCACGTCCGCGCCTTTTCGCACGATCTCCGCCTTGCCGATCGGAACGGTGTAGTAGCCGTCGGGCACTTCGCCTTTCGGGCGCGTGCTCCACGGTACAGCGGGTTTGTTGGGATCGCCGTCGAACGGTCCGTTGTAGAGCCGCTTCGGCTCGAAGAACACCACCGGGTCGTCGTCTTCGATCGAGCTGATGAGCAGGCCTTTCGCGTCGTACGGATTCGACGGCATCACCACCTTGATGCCGCATACGTGCGTGAAGATTCCTTCTGGGCTCTGCGAGTGCGTCTGTCCGCCGCGAATGCCACCGCCGCACGGCGTGCGGATCGTGACCGGCGACCAGAAATCGCCGCCGCTGCGATAACGCAGGCGAGCGAGCGTGCTCGTCAGTTGGTCGAACGCGGGATAGATGTAGTCGGCGAACTGGATCTCGACGACCGGCCGCAGTCCATTCACGCCCATGCCGATCGCGGCGCCGAGAATGCCGCCCTCCGCGATCGGCGTATCGAGCACGCGATGATCGCCGTACTTCCGCTGCAATCCTTCCGTGCAACGGAACACGCCGCCGAAGTAGCCGATGTCTTCGCCCATCAACACGACGTCGGGATCGCGGTTCAACATGATGTCCATCGCGGAGTTGATCGCCTGCACCATGTTCATCTGTGCCATCAGCGTTTCTCCTCCTTCGGCAGCAGCGCCTTCATCTGCTCGCGCTGCTTCTTGAGGTGCTGCGGCACTTCCTTGAACACGTCTTCGAACATCAGGTCGCGATCGAGCGTCGGCGCCTCGGTCATCGTTCCGTACGTGATCGCGTCCTGCCAGGACGCGTTCACGAGATCCGTCAGCTCCGATTCCAGGGCGCGTTGCCGCGCTTCCGACCATTCTCCTATCGCGATGAGATGGTTCTTCAACCGGTCCACCGGATCGCCCAACGGCCACTGCGCGGCGTCCTCTTTCGGCCGATATCGCGACGGGTCGTCGCTGGTGGAATGCGCCGCAGCGCGATACGTGACGAGTTCGATCAACGTCGGCCCGGCACCCTGACGAGCGCGCTCGGCCGCCCAATCGGTAACCGCGTGCACGGCCAGGTAGTCGTTGCCGTCCACCCGGATGCCGGGAACACCGTAGCCCGGACCGCGCGCGGCAAACGTTCCGCGTTCACCGCCGGCGAACCCCTGAAAAGTCGAAATTGCCCACTGATTGTTGACGACGTTCAGAATCACCGGCGCCTGATACACCGCCGCAAACGTCAGCGCATGGTGGAAATCCGGTTCTGCACTGGAGCCTTCGCCGATCCACGCCGCGGCGATGTGGTCCTCGCCTTTGAGCGCCGCCGCCATCGCCCAGCCGACCGCCTGCGGAAACTGCGTGGTGAGGTTGCCGCCAACCGAAAAGATATTGCCCGAGCCCCAGTGATACATCACCGGCATCTGGCGGCCTTTGCACATGTCGCGCGTGTTCGACAGACACTGGCACATCAGGTCCACGAGGCTGCGCCCGCGCGCGATCTGCAACCCCTGCACCCGGTACGACGGAAACAGCATGTCGGCGGGACGCAACGCCATGCACTGCGCAACGGCCACCGCTTCTTCGCCGGTGCACTTCATGTAGAACGAGATCTTGCCCTGCCGCTGAATCCGCAACATGCGGTCGTCGAAGATCCGCGTCAGCACCATGTGACGCAGGCCGATCTGCAGATCAGGTGCATCGAGGTGCGGGTTCCACGGACCCACCGCCGTGTGCTGCTCGTCCAGCACACGCACCATCTCGGTCGAGAGGAACTCGATGTCGCGCGTATTCGCATTGACGTCCGGACGCTTGACCGCGCCAGCGGGCGACGTCGCGAGATAGCTGAAGTCGGGTTTCGCACCGGGCCGCGCCGGCGGACGCGGGATGTGCAGACGTGATTCGCGGCTCATGGGCTCTCCAGTCGTCGACGCGTTCTCGGTATAGGCATAGAGGATAGGTCGCGGCGGCCGCTTTATCACCCTGCGGCGCATCCGGGATCTGTCCCACCGACCGTCGAGTCGCTTCGCCCGACTCCGACGCTCCGGACCATTGCCGTTCAGAGCGTCGAACCCTTGGCCGCGCTCGCCCCTCAACGGAGTTGCGAGCGCGTTACCTCATCGTCAGTCGTTGTCCTTCTTGTCGACTTCGTGACCGATCACGCCCCCCACCGCCGCACCGCCGAGCGTACCGGCCGCGCTACCGTTCGTAAGGACCGCGCCGCCGACTGCGCCGGCACCCGCACCGATCGCGGTATTCCGCTCCTGGCGCGACATGCTGTCGCACCCGCCGATACTCAGAAGCACCGACAACGCAAACGCGCCTGCGAGTAATTTCTGATTGGAGTTCATGGTTAATACCCTACCTGGTGAACATTCGAAATCACCGTAGCGTGCGCAGCGGCCACACTCTGTACGGGATGGCGACCAATGCCGGTCAGGGAACGACTACAACCTTCGCCGATCAGCCGAATACGCTCGCGTATGCGGCGAGATCCGCGCCGTAACACGCGCAGGCAGCGGCCTTCAGGCCGCGCCGATCGAGAACGGTGATCCTGCCGCGGCTGTATTGAATCAGTCCCAGGTTCTGCAGCGACCCTGCCGCGCGAGTCACCCCTACGCGACGCACACCCAGCATCAACGCGAGGAATTCCTGCGTGACGTGGAACACCCGTGCATGGACCCGGTCCTGTGTCATGAGCAGCCATCGCGCGAGCCGCGCTTCCACTAAGTGATATCGCGTGCACCCGGCCGTCTGCGCGAGTTCACTCAAATGCACGAAAGCATACCGGTCGACTACGCGATGCAACGTCTCGTTGCGTTCAATCTCCTTGCAGAACTGTGCCGCATCCATCCGCAGCGCCGCACCGCTGCCCTGGACTACGGCGCGCAGCGACGACACGTCGACACCGAGCACCAGCGGAATGCCGAACATTCCTTCGTTTCCGACCAGGCCCACCTCGAGTCCGGCGGATCCTTCGATCGGTACGATCAGTGAAATGAGCGCTTCGAGCGGAAAATAGACGTGACCCAGGACGTTACCGGGCACGTAGAGGGCTTCGGCGAATGTGAGCTCGACGGTTTCGGTTCCAGCCAGCACACGTTTCCGCTCGTGCACAGGCAACGCGTCCAGCAGACGATTGGTAGCAATACGTGTCGAGGGTGCCATCGCAGGACGGTACGGGGGAGTCGCTACGCGGTCTGGACGTTAGCGAACATAGCTCCGTTGCTTCGCCTGACTAGACCACGGGGTAAGGGAGCAGACGATCGAACTCGGTCTTCACAACCTGATAGCACTCGCAGGAGCGGGCTTCTAGACCGCGACGGTCGAGCACGTTGATCCGGCCTCGGGTGTATTGAATGAGACCTGCGTCCTGAAGTTTGCCGGCCGCTTCGGTGACGCCTTCGCGACGTACGCCCAGCATGTTGGCGATCAATTCCTGCGTCATGGTGAGTTGGTTGGACGCCAGTCGATCGAGACTCAACAGCAACCAGCGACAGAGTTGCTGATCGACAGAATGGTGGCGATTGCACACCGCCGTTTGCGCCATCTGCGTGATCAGTGCCTGCGTATAGCGCAGCAACAAGTGCATCGTCGAACCAAAGCGTTCGAACTCGTTCTTCAGCCGCTCGGCTTTCAATCGATAACCGTGACCGGCGCTCTGCACGACGGCGCGGCTCGGGGTCGTGTCGCCGCCCATGAACAGCGATATTCCCAGAATGCCTTCGTTGCCGACGATCGCGATCTCCGCGGATGCGCCGTCCTCCATGACGTACAACAGCGAAACGATGGACGTTGTCGGAAAGTAGACGTACCGCAACTTGACGCCGGGCTCGTAAAGAACGTCGGCGAGGCTCATCGGAATGAGTTCCAGGTGCGGTAAAAGTCGCGCCAGATCGTCCGACGGAAGCGCGTTCAGCAGGTGATTCTGGTGGGGGTCGTGGGTAACGCCTCCCGGTGCCGGCGAACCGTGCTTCACTCGCGACTGAGCGGCATGCTTGGATCCGTCTGTCGTACTCTTCGAATCGTCGTTCGCCACGCTCACCCCGCAACAGTGAACCTTTGCATGCCTTGCAGCATACGCGCTATGTGCCACAGCGCACGCATGGTTTCGGCAGCGGAGGCCCGTCAGTCTTTCTTCACTTCGTGGCCGATGACCCCGCGTACTACTGCACTAGAGGCCGTACCACCGCACTTCCACCGGCAAGCTGGCGCCGCACGCAGCACCGGCGCCCCGCGCTGATTCGGTGTTCTTGTCCCGCCGTGACATGTTTGAGCACGCCCTCGGGGCGCGTTGCTCTGTTCGGCAGGCCACTTGCATTTCCCCCTCAATTACATCGTTAGGCGAGGAGTCGATCGATGTGCGACGGTACGCTGACCAAACCGACATGACACCCGGCGCTCGAAGGCGCAAAGTGCGTTTTCAAAGAGGACACCCCCATGCAAATCCGTGTCGGCTTCGAAATCGTCTACGACTGCCCCCAACCCACGCCGATGATTCTCAATCTGAACGTTCACTTCACACGCGTCTCCGACCTCGTCGGTCGCGACGATCTGCTCTTCGAGCCGGGCGTTCCGATGGCGGCCTATCGAGATAGTTTCGGCAACTGGTGCACGCGCATCGTCGCTCCAACGGGGCGCACGCGTATTACCGCAAACGCCGTCGTCAACGACACCGGTCTCGTCGATGCGTACGTACCCACCGCGCAACAGATCGCCGTTCAGGATCTTCCGGAGGAGACGCTATTGTTCCTGCTGGGGAGTCGGTATTGCGAAACGGATCGACTGTCGGAAACGGCGTGGAGTCTATTCGGCAGCGGACCCACCGGGTGGGCGCGCGTCCAGGCAATCTGCGACTACGTGCATCACCACATCACGTTCGGCTACGAACACGCGCGCATGACGCGCACAGCGCTGGAAGCGTACTTCGACAAGACCGGTGTTTGTCGCGACTACGCGCACCTGGCTGTCGCTTTCTGCAGATGCATGAACATTCCGGCGCGTTACTGCACCGGCTATCTCGGCGACATCGGCGTACCGAAGTCTGCTGCGCCGATGGATTTCGCCGCGTGGTTCGAAGCGTTCCTCGACGGGCACTGGTATACGTTCGACGCCCGCAACAACACGCCGCGGATCGGTCGCGTGCTGATTGCGCGCGGCCGCGACGCGGCGGACGTGGCGATCAGCAACGCCTTCGGCGTCAACACGCTGGCGAGTTTCAAGGTATGGACCGACGAGCTCCCTACCGCGTAAGTACCTAGATTCGCCGCCCCTGAATCAGTCGGATCGCAATTACGACGACCGCGAGCACCAGGAGAATGTGTATGAGTCCGCCCATTGTGTAAGACGAGACCAAGCCAAGCGCCCACAGGATGATCAAAAGGACTGCGACGGTTTCCAGCATGGATATTCTCCAGACCCAGGATGTAATGCCACCGGCACACAGTGCGCGCATCGCGCATTCTGATCTGTTCGGCATCGAACACAGGTAACGGTCAGCGACAGTCGCGGAGTATCGGGCGCGAGGCGATGAAGGATCGACAGAGGGTTTCCAGTTCGATCGCGCCCGCGTGGTCGTATTCGGTACGCGTCAGCGGGACCAGCTCCGCGAATATCGAAACGCCACCGTGCTGCTCCGCAGCTCGATCGATGAGTGCACCGATCACTTCAGCGAAACGGATCACGTCGGGAGCGCCGTCGACGACGATCGACGACAGTGCGTCGAGCGCATCGAGCGATGCGTATCTTCCTGTTGCGGATGCTGCGGTGAGGTCGACGCCCAGAACCGCTAGCTGTTCCTCCAGCAGCCGCCGCTTCGCATCGACGCAAATGCAAACGACGGCGCGTCCCTGGCCCAGCGCCGTGGTCATGGCTCTGCCGGCCATCGACATCGAATCGTCACCGAACCGTTCGACGCGCGTTGTCTCTTGCATCTGGCCCACTCTCTTTGGGTATCGACGAGGGTTCGATCCACGCGCCGAAATCGACACAGTGGGCTTGCCTGAAGGGAGCGTCCGTTCGGTGGGGCACCTACCGTGCTGGGGCTGACGATCTGCGTCGTCCGTCGACCCGATGCTCGTTACACCAACGGACGTTCGGCGTTATTAGTGCAGGCGCGTGAGTGTGCTCCCGTACAGAAAATGTCGGACCCGCGTCGTAACTTGGAGAGATTGAAATACGAGGGAAATCGAGATGAAACCTTCCAAGGCCGGGCGCCTCTTGAACGCGCGAACCGCGGCACTCGCGTTATCAGAGCGTCGCGCAGCCTGTGAGCTTCGGAACTGACGCTTCGGGCGATCGCGTGGTCGTATTCGAGTGCGCTGCGCGTTCGGTATCGGGCAGATCGATTTCGAACTCCGATCTCACGTATACGTACCGAACCGACAAAGAGTTGATCGACGTGTCGAGAAATGCGCGGGCATATTGCAAGAACAGTGGTTCGTCGCAGGTCGTTTCAAGCGTCGTGTCGAACGGCAACGGGACGAAGACCGTGACGTTCCAGTGTCGGACGACCTGATACTCGAGGAGTGTCGACTGTCGCTACGACCGACGACGTGGAACGGAACTGTGAACGGTGGGCGCGCGCTGATGATTTTATTCGCGGGGCTGGCATTCCTGCCGCCGGCCAACGCCACGCAGCCAACGGCCGTACAAACAGAGATCGGTTTTCTACTCACGTACGTCGGGACATCCGGCTGCGATTTCTATCGCAACGGAAGGTGGTACGACTCCAAGCGGGCAGAGGCGCATCTACGCAGCAAATATGCGACGATTTCCGCCGGCGGCGGAATCGATACGGCGGAAGACTTCATCGAAAAAGCCGCCACGAAGAGCAGCTTCAGCGGGCGCGCATACGAAGTGAGATGCACCGGCGCAGCCATCGAGAGCAGCCACGACTGGCTGACCGAAGCGCTGTCACAATACCGCAGATCCCCTCAGGCGGACCCACCTGAATCGGAACGAAACGAAGGGCCCAGCGAGAGCTCGGCCCACCTCTGATCGAAGCGATTCTCGGGATCGGAGTGTCGTCAGTCTTCCTTCTCGACTTTGATGTCGCTGTGCAGGGATCTGACACCTTCAATGGTCCGCGCGATCCCGAGTGCGCGTGAGGCAGCACGATCCGAGGTGCGGTAACATCGCGCCCTTCATTTCTAATCCGAATGTTGGAGAGCGAAAGCATGCAAGACGTCTACATCATCGAAGCCGTGCGCAGCCCGATCGGCAAACGCGGCAAAGGTCTCGCCGGATTGATGCCGGCAGACCTGCTCGGCGCAGTTCAACTGGCGGCGCTGAAGCGCGCCGGCCTCGACGGCAAACAGATCGGCCAGGTGATCGGCGGCTGCGTTTCGCAGGTGGGCGAACAATCGTTCAACATCGCGCGCGTGGCGTGGCTATCCGCCGGTCTGCCGCTGGAAGTGGCCTCGACCACCGTCGATTCGCAATGCGGATCGAGCCAGCAGGCGACTTCGTTCGGCGCGGCGATGGTCGGCGCGGGTCTCGAAGACGTGGTGATGAGTTGCGGCGTCGAGATGATGACGCGCGTACCGCTCGGCTCGAACATGAAAGGCGGCGTGCCGATGGGTGCCAGCTACATGTCGCACTATCAGCCGACGAGCCAGTTCATGGGCGCGGCGATGATTGCCGAGGAATATCAGATCACCCGCGCGGACACCGACGCATTCGGATTGCGCAGCCAACAACGCGCGATCGCCGCGTGGGAAGCCGGCCACTTCGACCGTGAAGTCGCACCGATCGACGCGCCGGTGGTGGACAAAGAAGGCAAACCGACCGGTGCCTCGCATACGGTGACACGCGACGAAGGTCTGCGCGCGACCACGATGGAGGCTCTGCGCGCGCTCGAGCCGATTCCGGGGCAGACCATTCACACCGCGGGCAGCAGCTCGCAGGTGTCCGACGGCGCCGCCGCGGTGATCCTCGCATCGGAGAAGGCCGTCAAGTCGCTGGGGCTGAAGCCGCGCGCGCGCATCGTCGCAACCACGCTGGTCGGCGTCGACCCGGTGACGATGCTGAAAGGCCCGATCCCCGCCACAGCAAAAGTGTTGGCGCAGGCTGGCCTCAAGATCGGCGACATCGACACGTTCGAAGTCAACGAAGCGTTCGCGTCCGTCGTGCTCGCATGGCAACGCGTGCACAAGCCCGACCCGGATCGCGTCAATCCGAACGGCGGCGCCATCGCGATCGGCCACCCGACCGGCTCCACCGGTGCGCGGCTGATCACCACCGCGCTGCACACCCTGGAACGGACGAACGGCCGTTACGGATTGATCTCGATGTGCTGCGGTGGCGGACTCGGCACCGGCACGATCATCGAACGGCTGTAATCGTGCCGACCGTACGCGACGAACTCATCGAACTGCGCGGGCTGCGTTTCTATTATCGCGATTGGGCGCCGGCGAACCCGGACGCGCAAACGCTGGTGCTGCTGCATGGCTACACCGGTCATGCACGATCGTGGGACGCATTCGCGCAGGCGATGACGTCGCGTTATCGCGTGCTCGCGCTCGATCAGCGCGGTCACGGCCAGACAGACTGGGCGCCGGCCACCGCGTACGACACCAACGAGATGGTCGACGACGTCGGTGCCTTCGTGAAAGCGTTGGGTCTGTCGAACTTCGTACTGCTCGGATTATCCATGGGGGGACTCGTGTCGATCGGCTACGCCGGCAAGCGGCCCGCCGGTCTCGCGAAACTGGTGATCGTCGACATCGCACCCGAGATCGACGTGGATGGCCTGAAGCGGATTCAGGCCGGCGTCGTTCGCAGCGACGTGTTCGAGTCAATCGACGAAGCGTACGCGCGGGCGCGCGCAGACAATCCGATTCCGCCGGACGATCAGTTGCGCCACCGCATCGAGTATTCGCTGATGCGGCGCGACGACGGCACGTTCACGTATCGCTACGACCGCGCACTGCGCGATCCGGCGAACCCGCGCAAAGGCATTCCGGCGGAGGAAGGCTGGCGGCTGGTCGCGAACATCAACGTGCCCACGCTGCTGGTGCGCGGGGAACTCAGCGACATTCTGTCCAAGCCGGTCGCGGCGAAGATGGCGAAAGCGATTCCGAATTGCCGGCTCGTGGAAGTGGCGGGATCGGGGCACCCGGTGCCGCTCGACAAACCCGATGCGTTCCTCGACGCGGTGGCGACGTTCCTCTAGTCGAAACCGTTTCTCTTCACGATCCCGACACCGGCTCGCGCAGCACGCCGGCGCTCACCAGCGCGTCGATGCGCGCGTCCGGATACCCGAGATCACGCAGAATCTCCCTTCCATGCTCGCCGAGTTCCGGCGCGCGTCCGGGCGGGCGCTTCTCGGCGCCGTCCAGATGCAGCGGACTGTCGATCGTCCGCAAACCCGGAGACCCGTCCACCGCGCGGAACACGCCGTTCGCATTCAGCTGCGGATCGTCCGGCAGTTCGTCGATCTGCGCGATGACGCCGAACGTCACGGTGTTACGGTCGAGCTCTCCGCGCCAGTATGCCAGCGGCTTGCTCGCGAACACCGCATCGAGGATGTTCACCAACGACGGCGCATTGGCGCGACGTGACGGCAGATCTTTATAGCGTGGATCGTTGCGCAGTTCGGTGCGGCCGATCGCTTGGGTGAAACGATCCCACTCCACGGCCTCCTGCACCATCGCGAGATATAGCCCTCGGCCATCCGCGCACACGTACGGACACACGAGCGCGTTCAGTGAATGCGTTCGCGGCGGCACTTCATACGTCGTACCGCCGCACAACGCGGCCTGAAGCAGAATCGAGTTCGCCCACGCGCCGTTCGCGAGCAATGACGAACGCACGCGCCGGCCCTTGCCCGTTCGTTCGCGGTCGAACAGCGCCAGCGCGATCGCACCGAAAAGCGCGATCGAGCTCGGATGATCGCCCATCGCGGCGGTCGCAAGCGGGAAGTCGGCGCCGTGCGGCCGGATCGCATCCATCAATCCGGAGCGCGCCCACCACGCCGTGGCGTCGTAGCCGGGCTTCTCCGCTTCGGCGCCCTGATCGCCGTAACCGGTCGCGTGCGCGTAGATCAGCCTCGGATTGAGCGCTGCGACGTCTTCGTATCGCATCGCGAGTTTCTCGAGCACCGATGGATGCAGGTTCGTGATGAAGACGTCGGCGCGACGCACGAGTTCGACCGCCACGTCGTGCCCTTCTTTGCTGCGAACGTCCAGCGCGATCGACTTCTTGCCGCGAGCCGTGAGAATCCAGCAGTAGTTTTCGGCGCATTCGGGCAGCGGCCGCAATTGCGGCAGATGCCGATACGCATCGCCGATCTGCGGATGCTCGATGTGCACGACGTCGGCGCCGAAGTCGCCGAGGATAGTGCCTGCGGCCGGCCCGAACACGAACGTTGCGAGTTCGACGACGCGGATGCCGTCGAGCAGATACTTGTCGGTCATCAGGGTTCCCTCGTCGCGGGTCATCGAGACAGCGAATGTAGAGACAAGCGGTTCGGCTTTCCATCCTTCGCAGGATGTTCGCCATACTCGTCGCTAGGTGGAATCGCCAAGTTCCGGTACCTTTGCCGCGCCGCTGCCAGCCGAGGTGTGCAAACCGCAGATGTCGAACACCCAACGATTCCATTCCGTCGCTGCCTTGCTCCTGGCCCTCCTCTGCGGCGCGGCCGACGCCGATCCGCTCGAATCGTGGAACGACGGCGCCGCCAAGAAGGCCATCGTCGCATTCGTCGAGAAGACCACCGACAAGACGAGCCCCGACTTCGTTCCGCTGGAAGAGCGCATCGCGACGTTCGACCAGGACGGCACGCTGTGGGTCGAGCAGCCGATGTACGTACAGGTGATGTATTGCATCGACCGCGTACCGGCATTGGTGAAGGCGAGACCATCGCTCGCCGCAGACGAACCGTACAAAACGGTGATGTCGGGCGGACGCGCAGCCGGTCTGAAATTACGCGAATACGACCTGATCAAGATCATGGAGTCGACGCTGACCGGCATGTCCACGGATGCGTTTCGCGCCGACGTCGCCAAGTGGATCGCGCAGGCGAAGAACTCCAGCTGGAAGCGGCCGTTTACCGATCTCACGTATGCGCCGATGCAGGAGGTGCTGAAGTACCTGCGCGAGAACGGCTACAGGACCTACATCGTCACCGGCGGCGGCCAGGACTTCGTCCGCGCCTATTCGCAACAGACCTACGGCATTCCCCCCGAGCAGGTCGTTGGCACCGCCGCCGGAACGACGTTCGGCTACGACAAGAACGGTAAAGCGTTCCTCACGAAGGAACCCAGATTGCTGCTGAACGACGACAATGCCGGCAAGCCCGAAGGCATTCACCTGGTGATCGGACAACGGCCGCACATCGCATTCGGAAATTCGATCGGCGATCAGCAGATGCTCGAATACACGACGGCCGGCGGCGGTGTGCGTCTCGCGTTGCTGGTGCTGCACGACGACGCCAGGCGGGAGTATGCATATGGACCGGCGCAGGGATTGCCGGACACCAAAGTGGGCACACTCTCGCAAGCGTTGTACGACGAGGCCATAAAGAAAGGCTGGATCCTGATCAGTATGCAGAACGACTGGAAACGGGTCTTCGGATTCGAGTAGCCATTGCCGACCGCACGCGCTTGCGCACCTCTTCGAGAATAAACATGGCTGCCCCGAAAGGGGCGATGAAAACCCAGACCGCGACTGCCAATGGATGCCACTCGAGGCGTTCGGGCTTGACACATTGGTAAGTCTTGGCTTACGGTAAGCCATGGCTGACCGACACCTCGCATTCAAAGCACTGGCCGACGGCACCCGCCGCGAAGTCTTCGAGCGCCTCGCCGCAGGACCGAAGGCGGTCGGTGAGCTTGCCGAAGAGATGCCGGTGACGCGACCCGCGGTGTCGCAACACCTCAAGGCGTTGAAGTCGGCGGGACTGGTGACCGAGCGCCGGGAAGGAACCCGTCGCGTGTATCAGATCGACCCCGCCGGGCTCGGCCAGATGCGCGCATGGCTCGACCGATTCTGGGACACCGCGCTCGACGCGTTTCAGGCCGAAGTGATCCGTACCACCAAGCACGAACGAAGGAGCAAGAAGAGGTGAACCGCACCATTCAGCCCGCCCCCGTCCGCAAGGTTCTCACCGTACCCGCCACGCCACAGCGCGCTTTCGAAGTGTTCACGGCCGGGTTCGATCGTTGGTGGCCCCGCTCGCATACGATCGGCAAATCGGCCCTCAAGGAAGCCGTGCTCGAGCCGCGCGCGGGTGGACGCTGGTACGGTATCGACGACGACGGCAGCGAGACCGAATGGGGCGACGTACTGGTGTGGGAGCCGCCGGGTCGGCTCGTGCTCGCATGGCGCATCGGCGCCGATTGGCAATACCACGCCGATCTGCTGACCGAAGTCGAGGTCACTTTCACCGCACAGAGCGGCGGTATCACGCGCGTCGACTTCGAACACCGGTTGTTGGAGAACATGGGCGACGCGGCCGCGGCGATGCGCGAATCCGTCGATGGTCCCGGCGGCTGGACCTCGATCCTGCAAGGCTATGCCGACGTCGTGCGCGCCGGCTGATTCGATCGATTCCACAAAGGAGAGAAGCAATGTCACCGATCATCGTTCACGGCGTTCCCGGCAGCCCTTACGTTCGCATGCCGCTCCTGGCCTGCGAGGAAAAAGGCGCACCCTATCGGCTGGCGGCGATGCCGTTCGGAACCACCAAAACACCCGAACATCTCGCGCGGCACCCGTTCGGCCGCATCCCGGTCATCGAGCACGACGGATTCTGGCTCTACGAATCGGATGCGATCATCCGCTACATCGATCAGGTCTTTCCCGGCCCGTCGTTGACCCCGACGGACCCGAAAGTGCAGGCCCGGATGAACCAGGTGATGGGCATCGTCGACTGTTACGTCGCACCGCCGGTGCTCGGCATCGGCTTCAATCGCATCGTCGCGCCGATGTTCGGACTTCCAGTGGATGAGGAGGTGATCGCAAAAGGCGTGGAGCCGGCAACCGTGTGCGTCCGCGCCCTGGAGAAACTGTTGGGCACCCAGAAGTACATGACCGGAGACTCGGTGTCGCTTGCCGACCTGATGCTGATCGCGATGCTCGACATGTTTCCGTCTGCTCCGGAGGGCGCCGCGATCCTGAAAGGTTCGTCGCTGCTCGGCTGGATCGACCGGATGCGCGCACGCAAGAGCGTGCAGGCGACCGACATGCAGAAACTGATGGCGGCGGCTGCTCGCTAGCGCTGTGCAGCAGCGAAGCGGTCGGTGGCCGCCACGATCGCTTCGGTCAGGCGGGCGTCGCTTGCGGAATGCCCGGCATCGTCGATCACGACGAGTTCCGAACCCGGCCATCGCTGGTGCAGTTCCCACGCGGTGGCGAGCGGCGCCTGCAGGTCGTAGCGGCCGTTGATCAGTACACCGGGCACCGTCGCGAGCCGATCGATGTCGCGCATCACCGCACCGTCGCCGAGCCACGCATCGTGACGAACGTAGTGCGTAACGATGCGCGCGAACGCGAGCGCATAGCGTGGATCGCGGAATCGCGGTGCCAGGCCCGGTTGCGGCGGCCAATCCGGCGTCGCCGATTCCCACAAACACCACGCATGCGCGGCGCTGGCCCGCACCTCTGCATCGGAATCGTGCAGCAACCGCGAGTATGTCTCGACGATGTCGCCGGACTGTTCGCCGGGCGGAATCGCGTCGCGACGCCGCTGCCACTCTGTCGGGAACAGCCGCCCGAGTCCTTCACGAAACAGCCAGTCGAATTCCTCGCGGCGGCCGGTGGTGATGCCGAACAGAACCATTTCAGAGACGCGGTGAACGAACCGCTCGGCATACGCGAGCGCCAGCGCGCTGCCCCACGAACCCCCGAGCAGCAGCCAGCGTTGCACGCCGAGATGCAGGCGCAATGTCTCGATGTCGGCGATGAGGTTGTGCGTGGTATTCGTCGACAGGTCGATGTGCGGTGCGCCGGCATGCGGCAGGCTGCGGCCGCAGTTGCGCTGATCGAACAGGACGATGCAGTAGCGTGCGGGATCGAACAGGCGGCGATGCCACACGCTGCAGCCGGAGCCCGGCCCGCCATGCAGCACCAACGCGGTTTTACCGGCGCGGTTACCGCACATCTCCCAGTAGATCTCGTTCCCGTCGCCTACACCGAGCGTCCCGTGCGAGAACGGCTCTATCGCTGCATACGGTTGCGCCACTGCACGCCCGTCAGGCGACGTCGGCCTGGATCAGGTACGGCCCATCGCATTCCAGGCCACGCTGCAACGCCAGCACGAACGCGTCGCACGTCGCGGCGCGCGACCCCGGTACACCCAGGCTCGCACCAAGGCCCACCCAATCGATGTCGGGGTCCGACAGATCGAACAGACTTGCGGCCGTTTTGCCGATGTCGTTGATGCCGAGCCGGCGGTATTCGACTTCGAGAATGTTGTACGCGCGGTTCGAGAAGATCACCGTGACGACCTTCGTGCGCTCGCGCGCCTGCGTCCACAGACACTGGATCGTGTACATCGCGCCGCCATCGCCGAGCAGCGCGAGCACCTGCCGATCCGGACACGCGACCGCGGCGCCGGTCGCCACCGGTCCGCCCTGCCCGATCGCGCCGCCGGTAATGTTCAGCCAGCTGTTGCGAACCGCGCGTTGCATGATCGGATACGCGGCGCCGCCGCCGCCCGAATCGGTTGCGACGATGCAGTTCTCCGGCGACATCGCGGCGAGAATGCGTGCGACGTTGGCGGTGCTGAGCGCACCCTGCGGCAGGCTCGGGCGGGCCGCTTCGTGGCCGTTTGCGCTGCTTGGCGCGTCGAGCGCATCGGCCACGCCTTCCAGGGAAGCCACGATGTCGTCGTGGCGATGCGCGAGGCACGCCACCTCGCAGCCTTCCGGCACGAGACTGCTCGGCAGATTGCGATATGCGAAGAAGCTGACCGGCGCCTCGGCGCCTGCGAGCATCAGCAGCGGCACGTCCTTCAGCGTCTCGAGCACCTGCTCGGGGAAGTACGGCATGCGTGCGACCGCCGGCAAACCGGGACCCGACTCGACGCGCGCCGGAAACGTGCTCGAGAACAAACGGCATCCGGTCACCGCCGCGATGCGACCCGCCGCGCGCACCCCTGCTTCGCTCAGTCCGACACCGTCGAGCAACAGCACGCTTTGCGCGTTCAAGCGGCCCGCCATCGCGTCGATCACGTCGTCCGGCACGCGCGGCCTCACACCGGCGCCGATCTCACCTTGTGCGGCGAATCGGCCCTCACCCCATGCGCAATCGGCCGGCACGATCAGCGTGGCAACGTTGCCGATCGGGTTGGGACTCGCAGCCATCGCGGCGCGTACCGCCGCGCGACCTTTTTCGGCAAGCATGGTCGACGACGTGGCAGTGCGGATCCACGCCGACACCGGCTTCGCCACGCCCTCGATGTCCGACGTGAGAGGTGCGTCGTAAGCGACGTGATGGATCGCATGTTCCCCAACCACATTGATGAGGGGCGTGCTGGCGCGGCGGGCGTTGTGCAGGTTCGCGATAGCGTTGCCGAGGCCGGCGCCGAGGTGCAGCAGCGTCAGCGCGGGCACGCCCCGCATCCGTCCGTAGCCGTCCGCGGCGCCGCTGCAGACGCCCTCGAACAACGCGAGAACCGCGCGCATCTGCGGTACCGCGTCGATCGCCTGCACCAGGTGCATTTCCGACGTGCCGGGATTCGCGAAGCAACACGTCACACCGGCATCGACGAACGATCTGATCAACGATTCCGCGCCGTTCATGGTGGCTCTCCTGATGCAATGGGCGGCATCGTAGCAGGGCCGGATACCAGTTCGCGCAGCTCGGCAGGCGATGCGAACGAATAGCGCGGCCGCGCCTGGGCGAGTTCGGCGGCGCTGCCGTAACCCCACAGAACGCCGGCCGCGTGCAGACCGTTGCGATGCGCCGCGTCCACGTCGATGGCGCGATCGCCGACCATCACGCTGGCTTCGCTCACCTGCCCGCTCCGCAGCAAACTTTCGATCTGTCGCCACTTCGGAATACCGATCTCGCCGCCGCTGACGAACTCGAAGTGCTCGCGCAGGCCGAACATCTCGAGGAT
>DATJGR010000293.1:0-18113 GCA_035494855.1 Pseudomonadales bacterium
CCTCGAGGCGCGTCGCCTCAGCGCCTTCGGCTCGACCGAAATTGCGGATCTCCGACAGCGCCCACGTGATCGCTTCGAAGTGTGTGTCCATCACGTCTTCGAGCATCCGCACGCGCGCGCGGTCGAGCGGACTCACCGGCAGCAGCGCGGGTTCCGGCCACTTGTCTTCGATGTATTCGAGGATGACCGTCGAATCGAAGATCGCGGTGTCGCCGTCGAGCAGGGCCGGTACTTCGCCGCGCGGATTCGCCGCGGCGAACTCGCTGTCCACCTGGCCGCTGCCGATTGCGTTCGGCAACATGCCCTGGAACTCGATGCCTTTTTCGATCAACGCGATCTTCACTTTCTGCCCATACGGGGACAGCGGGTGGTCGTAGAGACGCAGTGCCATTTGGAAGTTCTCGGTACGCGGTGAGGTCGGCCATTCTTCCAGATGCAGCGTTGCACGTCATCGAAGTTGTTTCGAGCGGCGCCATCCACCAAACTCGCGGTCTCTTCCGCACCGCCCATTTCCAACGGAGATCCGTCATGCGTGCTGCCGTCATGCGCAATCTGAAAATCGTCACCGACGATATGCCGGAGCCAGTTCCCGGTCCTGGAGAAGTGCTCGTCAAAACGCTCGCGTGCGGTATCTGCGGGTCCGACCTGCACGCGCTGAAACACGCGAAGCAGTTCGTCGAGAACGCGCCGGGCGGAATGGGCATGGACATCGGCCGCGACGTCGTCATGGGACACGAGTTCTGCGCCGAGATTCTCGACTACGGTCCGCAGACGGCGCGCACGCATCGCGTCGGCACGCGCGTCTGTTCGTTCCCGATGCTGATGCGCAACGGGGCGCCGGTGACGGTGGGTTATTCGAACGACGTTCCCGGCGGTTACGCGGAGCGGATGGTGCTGATGGAAGGTCTGC
The DNA here is from genome assembly GCA_035494855.1 of Pseudomonadales bacterium. Classification (GTDB taxonomy): domain Bacteria; phylum Pseudomonadota; class Gammaproteobacteria; order Pseudomonadales; family Azotimanducaceae; genus DATJGR01. Next base: position 911 of record DATJGR010000293.1, read on the forward strand.
TGTTGCCGGTGCCGAACGGACTGGCCACCGAGCACGCCGCGCTGACCGAGCCGATGGCGGTGGGATTGCACGCGGTGGAGATGGCGAAGCTCGGAGGCGACGATGTGCCGCTCGTGATCGGTTGCGGTCCGATCGGGCTCGCGGTGATCAGCGCGCTCAAGACCCTCGACCTGCGCCCGATCATCGCGGCGGATTACTCGCCGATGCGCCGTAAGCTCGCGGAGCAACTCGGCGCCGACATCGTGCTCGATCCGGCCAAGACCTCGCCGTATGCGAGTTGGCGCGAGGTCGCGGAAGTCACGCGAAGCGGCGAGCGCGGGCCGGTGAACCTGCTGACCGGTACACCGGAATTGCGCCCGGGCGTGTTCTTCGAGTGCGTGGGCGTTCCGGGCGTGATCGACCAGATGCTGGTCGGCGCGGCGCGCGGCTGTCGCTTCGTGATCGTGGGCGTGTGCATGGAGCCGGATCAGATTCGTCCGCTGCTCGGCATCACCAACGAGATCAACATGCAGTTCGTGCTGGGTTACACGGTGGACGAATTCGCGCGCACGCTGTCGCTGATTTCCGAAGGGAAGCTGGTCGCCGATCCGTTGATCACCGGCAAGGTCGGCGTCGGTGGCGTTGCCGGTGCGTTCCGCGATCTCGGCACGCCGGAATCGCACGCGAAAATCATCGTGGAGCCCTGGCGCGACTGATGAATCTCCGCGACCTGCGCTATCTGGTCGCGTTGGCCGAGCATCTGCATTTTGGTCGCGCGGCCGAGGCGTGCTTCGTCAGCCAGCCGACGCTGTCGACGCAGATCCGCAAACTCGAGGATCAACTCAAGATAGTGCTGATCGAACGCGGCAACCGGCAGTTGATTCTCACGCCGGTCGGCGCCGCGGTCGTGGCGCAGGCGCAACGCGTGCTGCGCGATGTAGACGACCTGGTGCGAATCGCCGAAGAGCATCGCGATCCGCTCGGCGGCGACGTGCGGGTCGGTATCATCCCGACCGTGGCGCCGTATCTGTTGCCGCGCATCCTGCCGATCATCCGGCGCGAGTTTCCGAAGGTGTCGATCAAGCTGAACGAGGGTCAGACGCGGGTCATCCTCAGGATGCTCGGCGACGGTGAACTCGACGCGCTGATACTCGCGTTGCCGGTAGCCGAAGACCATGTCGTGCAGACGAAGCTTTACAGCGAAGCCTTTTATCTCGCGGTCAGCAAACAGCACCCGAAGGCCGGACGCAAAACGGTGTCGCTCGACGATCTAGACGACGAGCAGGTACTGCTGCTGGAAGACGGCCATTGTCTGCGCGATCAGGCGCTCGACATCTGCAAGTCGCACAACGCGGTCGAGAACACGAACTTCAGGGCGACCAGCCTCGAGACGCTGCGGCAGATGGTGGCCGCGAACATCGGCATCACCTTGATGCCCGAACTCGCGCTGGGCGGACGCGGCGGCGCCGTAAGATACATCCCGTTTCGCGGGCGGCCGCCGAGTCGGGACATCGGCATGGTGTGGCGCACGACCGCGAGCCGCGCCGAGTTGCTGGGTCGGTTGGCGCGGGCGATCCAGAATCCGGTCCGGTGACAGCGCGGTAACTTTTTTTCGACGAACCTTTGGACGAACCCTTGAAAGTCGCGCCCGTGGGCCCATTATGCGCAGGCGCGGCGCGCCGCAAAACCGACTGATCAGAGGAAAAACATATGAAATTCAGACCGTTGCACGACAGAGTATTGGTGGAACGGGTTGCCGAAGAGACCAAATCGGCCGGCGGCATCCTGATTCCGGACAACGCCCGCGAGAAACCCCAGCAAGGGTTGGTGGAAGCCGTGGGACCCGGTGCGGTATTGGAAAACGGCAGCGTGCGCGCACCGAGCGTCAAGAAAGGGGACCGAATCCTGTTTGGCAAGTACTCGGGCAGCGAGATCAAGCTCGATGGCAAAGAGTACGTGATCATGCGGGAAGAGGACGTGATGGCGGTGCTGAAGTAACGAACGGAGAGGAAAGGAACAAGCAACATGAGCGCGAAGAAGATCGTATTCGACGAAGACGCGCGTAAGCGTCTCGCAAAGGGTGTCGACATTCTGGCCGATGCAGTGAAGGTGACGCTTGGACCCAAGGGTCGACACGTCGTACTGAGCAAGAGCTGGGGCGCGCCGACCGTCACGAAGGACGGTGTTTCGGTGGCGAAGGAAATCGAACTGAAGGACAAGTTCGAGAACATGGGTGCGCAGCTGGTGAAACAGGTTGCGAGCAAGACGTCGGATGAGGCCGGAGACGGCACCACGACGGCCACGGTCATTGCGCAAGCTGTGCTGCGCGAAGGGTCGAAAGCGGTTGCAGCGGGCGTCAACCCGATGGACCTGAAGCGCGGCATCGACCAGGCGGTGAAAGTCGTCACCGAAGCCCTCGAAAAGATGTCGACGGCGTGCACCGATCGCAAATCGATCGCGCAGGTTGGCGCGGTTTCCGCCAACGCGGACCAGGCAATCGGCGACCTGCTCGCTGAAGCGATGGACAAGGTCGGTAAAGAAGGTGTCATCACGATCGAGGACGGCTCCGGTCTGGAGAATGAGCTCGAAGTCGTGGAGGGGATGCAGTTCGATCGCGGCTATCTGTCGCCGTACTTCATCACGAAGCCCGACCGTCAGGTGGCCGAGCTCGAAAGCCCGCTGATTCTGTTGCGCGACAAGAAGATCTCGTCAGTGCGCGAAATGCTGCCGATTCTCGAAGCAGTGGCGCGCGCGGGCAAGCCGCTCGTGATCATTGCGGAAGACATCGAAGGCGAAGCACTGGCGACGCTGGTCGTCAACAAACTGCGCTCGATCGTCAGCGTGGTTGCCGTGAAGGCGCCTGGCTTCGGCGATCGCCGTAAGGCGATGCTCGAAGACATCGCGACTCTGACCGGCGCGAAAGTGATTTCCGACGACACTGGCATGCAGCTCGAAAAGGCGACGCTGGAAGACCTCGGTACTGCAAAGCGCGTGGAAGTCGCGAAAGAGAACACGACCATCGTCGGCGGTTCCGGCAAGTCGAAAGAAATCAAAGGCCGCATCGGCCAGATCCGCAAAGAGATCGAAGACACCAAGTCGGACTACGATCGCGAGAAACTGCAGGAACGCCTGGCGAAACTCGCCGGTGGCGTGGCGGTGGTGAAAGTCGGCGCGGCGACCGAAATCGCAATGAAGGAAAAGAAAGCGCGACTCGAGGACGCGTTGCACGCAACCCGTGCGGCCGTCGAAGAAGGTGTCGTGCCGGGCGGCGGTGTGGCGTTGATGCGCGCGAGCGTGAAACTCGACAAGTTGAAAGGCGACAACGACGACCAGACCACCGGCATCAAGATCCTGCGTCGTTCGATCGAAGAACCGCTGCGGCAGATCGTCGCTAACGCGGGCTACGAACAATCGGTCATCGTCGACAAAGTGCGCGCCGGCAAAGGCAACTATGGCTTCAATGCGGCGAGCGGCGAATACGGCGACATGATGGAGCTCGGTATTCTCGATCCGACGAAAGTCACGCGCCTGGCGTTGCAGAACGCTGCGAGCGTGGCCAGCCTGATGCTGACGACCGAAGCGCTGATCGCGGATGCGCCCGAAAAGCCGAAGGCGGCGGGCGGGCATGATCATAGTCACGACCACCACGATCACGGCGACTATTGATCGATAAGTGAAGTGATTGCGGGCTCGATCGGAGCCCACCGAAACGGCGCAATCGCACGATTGCGCCGTTTTTTTTTGGCCGGAAAAGAGGGAGAGAAGTTTTCTTTTGCTAGAGAAGAAATGACAACAGCGTTGCGATGCCGAGGAACGAAAAGAAACCCGAGACGTCGGTGATGGTGGTCAGCACGATGGTCGAGCTGGTCGCCGGATCCTGGCCGAAACGGCTCATCATGATCGGAATGAACGCGCCAGCGATGCCGGCGATGGTCATCGACGCGACCATCGCGAGTCCGATGACCAGCGCAAGGCCCGGCGACTTGCTCCACACGTAAACCGACAGCGACGTGACCACCGCGATGCCGAGTCCATTCAGCAGACCGGCGGACATTTCCTTCCGCACGACACGCAGCCATGCGTTCACGCCGATCTCGCGCAGCGCGAGACCGCGAAGCGTAACCGCCAGCGCCTGCGAACCGGAGTTGCCTGATTGCCCCGCGACCACCGGCATCAGCACGGCCAGCGCGGTGAATTGCGCGATCGTGTGTTCGAACAGGCCGACTACGGACGCGGCGAGGAACGCCGTCAGCAGGTTGATCTGCAGCCAGGGATGGCGCTTCTGCACCGTTGTCCACACCGTCGACAGCGCGTGTTCGTCTTTACCGGCACCCACCATCGTTTGCAGATCTGACAACGCGTCCTGCTCGACGGCATCGAACAGATTCTCGCTGCGGATGATACCGGAGAAGCGACCCTGCAGATTCACGACCGGCAACGTGTTGACGTTGAAACGACCGATGCCGGCGGCAATCTCTTCACGCGTGGTGAATTCGTCGACCTGCCATTTGATCGGATGCATCAGCGTGCCGATCAACGCATCGGATGCGGCGGCGATCAGCGCCTGAAGGTCGATCGCACCTACCAGCATGTCTTCGGCATCCACGACGAACAGCGTGCGCGGCAGTCGCGTCTGACAGTTTCGAACGCGCGCGAGACACTCGGCCACGTGCGTGTGAGTCGTGACGTGCAGCGGCTGGATCTCCATCAGCGCGGCAGCCGAATCCTCGCGCACCCGCAGGATCCGTTCGGCTTCGCGTTTGACGGCCGGCGGCAACGAACCAACGAGCGTTTCGCGGCGCCGGCGCGGAATCGTCCGCAGGCAGCGGAAAGCGTCGCGCGGTTCCATCGCCGCAATCACGTCGGCGCGGCGCTTGGCTGGAAATTCTTCGATGAGTCGGCCGGCCGTGTCGGCGTCGAGATGCCGCAACGCCACGACGGCGCGTTGCACGGTGCCTTCCTCGATCCACGTCAGCAACTCGCCTTCCGATTGGCGCGTCAGGACACTGATGGCGACATCCGGCGCCAAATTGAGTACCTCATCGGACAGCATCAGGTCCTGCTCCTGCGGCGGCCCATCAACGCGACGAGTAAGTCTGTCCACGAACCGATGATCAGTACTGGAAGGTTGATCGGCCGCGGATTCGCATCGGCGTCCGTCAGCCGCAGCGCCCTGACGAGATCGCCGAGGCGCAACACGCCGATGAACCGTTCGGCCTCGTCGAGCACAGGCAAGCTGTCGTGCACCTGCCAGTCGGGCATGCGCATTGCGTGGTCGAGCAATAGCAGGCTGTGCAGCACCGGCCGTTGCACGATAGGCAGGTCGGCCATCACTTGCGCGGCGTTCGCGCGCGCGGCGTCGACGATCGCGACCTGCCCCGCATAGCCCTCGGTGTCGTTCACCAGATAGATCCACGACTCGCCCTGCGAGTGCATGCTGCCGATGCGGCTCAGCACCGTTCCGGCAGTTTCGCTGAGATGGCCGATCGGTGGGCGGTCGTCGAGCGCTGACAGGACGCGGTCTCGCGGTAACACGAGCGCCCGCGCGATGCGCGCGCGCTGCCGCTCCGGAAAACTCGCGAGCCGATGTTCGCGCACTTCGCGGCGCGCGCCGCGCAGCATGCGGATGACGTTGATGTCGACGCCGGCTTCGACGATCGCTTCGTTCCACGGCAGATCCGGCAGTTCGGTCTGTACCACGTTCAGCCACCATACCGGCGCGTGGCGCATCAGCAACGCGAGGTCGCTGGGCTCGCACTGCACCAGCGCAGCCGCGCGCTCTTTCGCACCGAGCTTCGCCAGCGCGACGCAGCAGGCCGGAGCATCGGCGCGCATCCACGCGTGCATCAGCTCGACGTCGATGGTGGTCACGATTTGTCCGGTTCGACGAGCAACGGGCGTGTCGCGAGATAGCGGCCGGGGACGTGAATGACGCCGTCGGCGCTCTCCACGATGATCGTCGTCTCGGTCACCTCGATGACGCGACCGCGGATGTTGCCGACGCGAATGCGTGCGCCCGGGCGAATCAGTTCGGGGAACCGTCGCATTGTCATCAGGTCCTGAACGAAGCCGATGCTGCCGATCGACAGCGCGATGCCGACGCTCGCAACCAGTGCGATCACTACCCCAACGAGCGCGTTGAGTATCCAGCCGACATAGACGCCGATCAGATCGAGCGCCATGACGATCGAGAGAAACAGCACGACGGCGTACGTCGTGCGCCGGACCAGAGGTTCACTGCCGGTGCTGACGACGCGGGCGCTGCGACCGATGAGATCCTGCCCGACGACGCCGAGCAGGTGACCGAACACCACGACGGCCACGGCAGCGAGGAAAGCGGGACCGTGCACTGCGAGTGTCGCCAACGCATCACCCACGGCGGGTGCCGCGAGCATGCGTACCGACATGACCAGGCCGCCGACCAGCATGCCCCAGAACGCGATGCCGCCCATGACGGTGACGGTCTCTGCGCCGAGGTGCAACCAGCGGCGCCCGGCCGAGTGGATCAGGGCGCGCAGTCCATAGCCGCCGATCAGCGAGCCGGCAAGTACGGCGAGGGCAGTGAAGGTGATATCCATGCCACCTACTCCATCGTTAAATCGTCAGCGATCAGCCACCGGCAGCGCGCATCCGGTAGCGTCGACGACGACACCGGGCGTCGTGTCCGGGCATTCGTCCACGCTGTCGTCGATCGCGTCGTGATCGGCATCGCGTGAGGTGAGACACGATTCGACGTTCTGAGTGAGACGCGTCGCCAGCCGGCAGCGCCGGTCCGCGTCGGTGTCGAGAGCGCCGATCGTCTGCGTAGCTGCGGCGAACTGGTTCGCTTCGACCGGACGGGGCGCTGCGACGACATGGCGCGGCGGCGCGGCTGAGGTCGTAGCGGCAGGGTCGGGCGGTGCGCATCCATGAGCGAGGATCGTAGCGAGCAAAAGGCCCGCGCGCTGAGCACCTATGCGCGTTTCAATCACCACTGCGCAGAACCACCAGATCGATTCGCCGATTGCGCGCGCGTCCCGAGGCCGTTTCGTTGCTGGAGATCGGCCGGGTTTCGCCGTATCCCATCGCGGAGATCCGGTATGGGGCAAGCGTCATGTTCGCGAGCAGGTATGCGCGCACCGCATCTGCTCGACGCTGCGACAACTCCAGATTCGACTCGTCGCCTCCGAACGAATCGGTGTGGCCTTCCACGGTAATGACGGAGTCGCTGAAGATCTCGACCGCGCGTTCGACCTTTTCGAGCAGGGCCGCCTGATCCGGTTTGATCGTTGCGGCGCCGCTATCGAAGCTGAGGCCGACCAGCCGCAGCACGATGGAATTTCCGGTGCGCAACACTTCGGCTTCGTTCGGCTCGAACAGCTTCTCGACCTGCAGGAGTTGGTCGCGCCGTTCCTGCTGTTCGGCCAGGAGCGTATTCAGCGCGACGGTTTCTTTCGAAACGCCGCCGAGCGTCGTCTCGAGCGTGGCGATGCGCTCGTTGCGCTCGTCGAGGTCGAGCTTCATCTGCGCGAGGTCGTGCTGGGTCTGTTTGACGGCCGCGAGCGTTGCCGCTGCGGTCGATGCGACGCCGTTCGTCAGATCGGGCGTAACGCTGAGCGCGTTGGCGATGTCGACGACCGGCGCCTCAGATCGCAACAACGCTTCCTCAAAGGTGCGGTCGCCGCCGTTTACTGCCTTGATCTGTGCCGCCAGATGCAGTGCGTGGCTGGCTTGTTCCTTTGCCTGTTTCGCGAGCAGCCGGGCCCGATCGGTGTCGTAGCGGTCTTCGATGATGGCCTTTTCCGCATCGGCCAGCGATACGCGTGCCTGGCCGAGCGTTTGCGGCGCGTACTTCTCGACGTTTTCCTCTTCCGCCTGCACCAGCAGATGGCGGGCGTCGCGCAGGATGGCGCCTTTGATCGCTTCCAGCTCGGCTGCGCGATAGCTCTGCACGGCCTCGGCCGCCTGCGACTGTGCTTTTTCGGGCCGGCCGTCTTCGAGCGTGATCGCCGCTTTCCGAAACTGTTCTTCGGCTTTCGTGAAGATGCGGGTCGCGAGTTGATCGGCGCCGGCCGACAGGGCGTTGCTGCGACTCGTCAGCGCGGCGTCGAAGGTGGTGTGTCCCACCTTCACGACATCGGCCGCGCCGTTGATCGCGTTCGTCACTTCGTCGACGTACTTGCCGATCTGTGCTGGCGCGCGGTTGCGATCGACGGCGTCTTTCGCGCGGGCATACGCTGCGGTGGCTTTGCTCCATGCCTCCGGCGCGAGCAGCGGCATATCGTCCTGGCGCGCTTGTGCCATCGCGGCGTCGGCTTTTGCGAGCGGCGACCCCGCGGTACTCGCGGCCGCTGTAAATCCCGTCGCGAACAGCAACGCCGCGAGTAACCCCCATCGCATAGCCAACTCCGGAATCCGTCCAGCGTGAACGGGACCATAGCGTACAGTGGAACTGCGATCCTCACAGCAGGATCGCGGCGGTTTTTCTGCTAGGGTCGCAACCTTCTCCAAGAGTGCGCAATGAGAGTGCGTCGTTCATGACGATCGCGATCCTCTTCTGCAATCCGGTCCGCCCGTCGATCCGGACGTCCAAGCCAACGACTCGCTACCGTCGCGACGCTTGAGCGTGGCCGAAGAGTCCCACCTCGACATCGACCCGCGCATGACTGCGAGCATTCCGTGGATCATGCGCAACGGCGTCGGCATTCAGATCATGGAAACGCTGGCTGTCGGCGCGTTCCTGACCGCGTTCGCGGTTCAGCTCGGCGCCAGCAATTTCACGATCGGTCTGCTCGCGGCTGTTCCGCATCTGTCGCAGCTCGCACAGATTCCCGCGCTGGCCGTGGTCGAGCGTTACCGCAACCGCAGCCGGATCTACTTCGTCAGCGGTTTGATCGCACGGCCCGCCATGTTGATCATCGGTGCGGCGGCGTTCATTCCGAACAACGATATCGCCCTCGGCACGATCGTGTTCGCGTTCGCGTTGCGTTATGCGATGGGTGCGTTCCTCGGCTGCGCATGGGGTTCGTGGATGCGCGATCTGATCCCGGATCGGCTCATGGGCGAGATCTTCGGCGCGCGGCAGAAGCGGATGACGTTCATCGGCGCCGTGTTGAGTCTGGTCGCGGCCGGCTTCGTCGACATATGGAGCAAGTGGATACCGCTGCCGCAGACATACAGCTATGCCGTGATCTACACGCTCGCGTTCTTCGGCGGGCTTTACGGCGTGTGGTGCGCGCAACACGTCTATGAACCGCCGATGACCGCGGCGCCGGCGGATCGTCGCTGGTATCTCGCGCTCGGCGTGCCGTTCCGTAACAAGAATTTCCGCCGGCTGCTCGCGTTCCTCGGCAGCTGGAACTTCGCCGTGAACCTCGCGGCTCCGTTCTTCACCGTGCACATGCTGAAGCGGATGGAACTGAGCCTCGCGCTGGTCGTCGGCCTCGGCACGTTGAGCCAGATGGCGGCGTACCTGATGGTGTCGCAATGGGGCGCGATCGCCGACCGGTTCAGCAACAAGTCGGTGCTGTCGGTGTGCGCGCCGCTGTTCATCCTGTGCATCTTCGCGTGGACGTTCACGATGTTCCCCGATCGGCACGTACTGACGATCCCGCTGCTGATCGCGATACACATCGCGACCGGCGTCGCGAGCGCGGGCGTCACGCTCGCGTCGGGCAACGTCACGTTGAAGCTGGCGCCGCGCGGTGATGCGACAGCGTATCTGGCCGCGAGTTCGCTGGTGAACTCGCTGGCGGCGGGCACCGCGTCGATGGTCGGTGGACTCACCGCCGACTTCTTCCTGTCTCGGAAGCTGTCGGTGTTGATGCGCTGGCACAATCCGAGCGGCGACGTCGAGTTCACCGCGCTGAACTTCGTGCAATGGGACTTCTTCTTCCTGTTCGCTTCGGTGATCGGGCTGTATGCGCTACACCGCCTGTCGCTCGTCCGCGAGGAAGGGCACGTGAAGGAAGGCGTGGTGCTCGATGCACTGTTCCAGGTGGCGCGACGCGGTATGCGCAACCTCTCGACCGTGGCCGGTTTGCGCGCAGCGACCGAGTTCAACCTCGAAGGTTTGCGAAACGGCGAACGCACCGACAATGATGCGAAGGCGAAGCAGAAAGACGCGGAGATGATCGACTAGTCGGTCGGACTCGCGCCATTGATATGTGGCCGTGGCGGAGGGTCGGTACGCCGGACACGCTCGAGCCATCCCTGGGCGCTCCATCCGCGCCATCCATGGCGCTCCAGGGTCCGTCGCACCGACTCTCCGCCACTTACACACAAGGGTGGCACGTCTTCGATCACTAAGAAGGTGCAACGTCCGACGTCTGCGTGAGAATCGGAACGTCCACCGCCAGAACGTCGGGTCCGACGTGGAAACGCGGCGATCGAGCGGAGGTGGCCGCTTGCTGTGCCGGACCCTGGAGCGCCATGGATGGCGCGGATGGAGCGCCCAGGGATGGCTCGAGCGTGTCCGGCGCGGCAAGCGGCCACCTCCGCCGGAATCCCTACGCGTGCTCCAGCCACGGAAACTCGCGATAGTCGAAGCGGCGTTCGATGGTCGGTTTGATCACTGCGAAGTACGGCGACAGATCGAAATCACGCGGCGTATAGGCGGTGTGCGACCTGACCTTGTACACCCAGCGGATGCTCGATCCGTTCTCTTGCGACTCGAGGTCCGGCAGGATCGGATAGCGCACGGCCGCGAATGCTTCGGCGATCAACGAGCTGCAGATGGCTTTTGTCGGTTCGCCGCTGCCGAACGTCAGCAGCTGGCGGCGCCAACGAGGCGGTATGGGGGGTGTTGGCAACAGGAAGCGCGCGAGATCGAACACATTCTTCAGGTCGTACGTGTTTCCGATGTGTGCGACGACGAAGTCGATCACGCGCGCGCGATCTTCGTCGCTCAGACCCACCGGGCGGCAGATCCGCACGTTGGAGTCGATGTACTTCTCGTACGGCACCGAAGACACGCCGAACTCGACGTCGGCTTCGACCAACGGGAACGGTGCGACGCTGCCCACGCAGATCGCCGAATGCGACCAGGTCGATTGGGTCAGATACTTGATTGCGGTGCTGATGCGAGAAGAACCTTCCACCAGCAGCACATCGCACGGTTGAATGAAGTCGGGCCAGCGAACCTCGCCGCCGCTTACGACCGTGGGTTTGTAGTACTTCGCGGGCGCCGCGATGTAGCGCGCAATGCGCTGACCGAGGCCGCCCATCAACCGGTTCAATCGAGGTCGCCCGCCAGGCTCGCGCGTACCGGTTCGGGAATCGGATCGACGCGATAGGGCAGCGCAGGATGATCGATCCCGATCGCGATCGGCGCACCGGATTTCGCTGATGCGATCTGCGCCGGTGGAATGTCGAAACGCAGAAAGTGCACGGCCGCCGTCTTCTCGTCGTTGCTTCGCGGCAGGTCTTCGTTTGCCAGCGCGAACAGCGGCGCGTGGTCGCCGATTCTCACCCAGACGCGATGCTCGAGGCCGATCATCTGCGCGAGCGCGGCGCGACGCTCCGCAACGTCTTCGTACTCGATCATGAACGTCGCTTTCCAGTTGCTCCCGTCCGGAATCAACGGATTGTATGCGGCGATCTCGTCGGCGATGGCCTCGGCTTCGAAAATCCGCTCGACGCGCAGCATCTCCTGCACCTGATACTTCATCGTCGTGAAATCTTCGAACACCAGCGTGGCGTGTGGACCCAGCGCGATGCGTCGCACCTTCTTGTGCGCGATCACTTCCGCGCGGAACGCCGAGCGCTTCGCCGCGTAGTCTTCGAGGCTCCAGATCCGGCTGCGGTCGAGTTTCATGGCGTCAGATTCCGTAGGCGCGCCGCACGAGGGTCAGTGGGTGTTCGGCGTGCGCGCTCGAGCCTTTCATTTCGAGCCCGTGCTGAATCATGCGACCGGCCATCGGACAATCCGAACCATAGTGATCCGGCGCGGACTGCTCCACGCGCGTGATGACCGGGCGCGCAATCTTCATCGCTTTCTCGTACGTCTCGCTCTTCAGCGCGTAGGTGCCGTCGTGGCCGGAGCAGCGCTCGATAGTGGCGACTTCGGTGCCGGGGATGAGCTGCATGAAGTCGCGCGTCTTCATGCCGATGTTCTGCACGCGCTGGTGACACGCGACGTGGTACGCGATGGTTCCGAGTTTCTGGCTGAAGTCGGTTTTCACCAGTCCCGCCCTGTGGCGCAGCATCAGGTATTCGAACGGATCGAAGAACGCGGCTTTCACCCGCGCCACGTTCGCGTCGTTGGGAAACATAAGCGGTACTTCCTGCTTGTACATCAGCACACAAGACGGAATCGGGCTCATCAGATCGTAGCCGGCATCGATCGCTTCGAGAAAGATCGGCAGGTTCGCGTCCTTCAACTTCTCCACGGCCTTGAGATCGCCGAGTTCGAGCTTCGGCATGCCGCAGCAGCGCGCATCCTGCAGCAACCGAACGGCGATGCCGTTGTGATTGAGCACGGCCACCATGTCTTCGACCACTTCGGGCTCGTTGTGCTCGCCATAGCACGTGACGAAGATCGCAACCTTGCCGCGTGTGCGATCGGTCGATTGGGCGGGCGTTGCCACGTCGTGCTGCTCGCCCAACCGGCGGCTCAAAGTGCGCGTGTGGAATTTCGGCATCGGCGCTTTCGGGTTCAAACCGATCGTCTTGTCTATAGCGGTGCGCATCGCGGGACTGTTGATCACGGCGTTGGCGAGTTGGCCAATGCCGGGTGTCGAGAGCGTCTTGAACACGGGGTCAGTGGTGGTAATGAGCCGGTCACGCCACTTCGTGTCGCCGGTCTGATACCGGTACGCCTTTGCGCGCAGCATCAGATGCGGGAAGTCCACGGCCCACTCGTGCGGCGGCAGATACGGACACTTCGTCTCCGCACACAGATCGCACAGGTAACATTGCTCGACCACCTTCCTGTAGTCCGCCTTGTCGACGCCGTCCACCTCGAGGGTCGACGATTCGTCGACGAGGTCGAACAGCGTCGGAAACGAGTCGCACAGGCTGACGCAGCGACGACAGCCGTGGCAGATGTCGAACACGCGCTCGAGTTCCGCGTAGAGCGAGTCTTTCGCGTAGAACTCGGGATTCTGCCAGTCGATCGGGCGACGCTTCGGCGCCTCCAGATTTCCCTCGCGTACTCCAGCCATCGGCCTACCTCTTTACGGAATGATGCAAGAAAGAAGGTGGCGAAAAAAAGGGGTCGTGGATGACCAGACCCCTTCGTTTCGACCGGTCCGCAGCAGGACCGGCTGTGTTCTCAGCCCATCGCGCTCAGCGCCTTCGTGAATCGGTTCGCGTGCGAGCGTTCCGCTTTCGCGAGCGTTTCGAACCAATCGGCGATTTCGTCGAAGCCTTCTTCGCGCGCCGTTTTCGCCATGCCCGGGTACATGTCGGTGTACTCGTGCGTCTCGCCCGCGATTGCGGCCTTTAGATTGTTCGACGTGCTGCCGATCGGCAGACCCGTGGCCGGGTCACCAACTGCTTCCATGTATTCGAGGTGGCCGTGCGCATGACCGGTTTCGCCTTCCGCGGTCGAGCGGAATACCGCGGCCACATCGTTCTCGCCTTCGACGTCCGCTTTCGCAGCGAAGTACAGATAACGACGATTGGCCTGCGATTCGCCGGCGAACGCGTCCTTCAGATTGTTCAGCGTCTTGCTCTTCTTCAGATCCATGGCGTCTTTACCTCTCTATGACTGTGTGACGAGGACGTGCGATCCGCGTCTGGGTGGCACGCGTCAGTATAAGAGTTATCGACGCGAGGGGAATTCGAATCTATGAATCGGCCCGATCGACGACGACTATCGACATCGTCCGATCCGAAGAGGCGGTATATGAGCTTCGTCTCAGCAGCCGGATAGAATGAGCGGCCGTTTTTCGAGCGCTCGCCGATGTCGTTCAGTTCGCCCGTTGCACCGATTTCGGCTGCCCAAGCGCCGTTGAAAGCGTGGGCACGGATCGAATTCGGCGCGCTCACGCGGCTCGCATTGCCGATGATCGTCACGCAGTTGGCGCAGATGGGCATGGGTGTGGCCGACGCCATCATGGCGGGCCGCGTCAGTCCGGCCGACCTCGCGGGTGTCGCGCTCGGCGGCAACCTGTTCTGGCCGCTGATGCTGTTCATGTCGGGCGTGATCATGGCGGTGACGCCGGCGGTCTCGCAGTTGCACGGTGCGGGGCGCGAGGCCGAGGTGGCCGCCGTCGTGCGCCAGGCGTTGTGGCTCGCGTTGGCAGGCGGCGCCATCACGTTCGTGCTGCTCGGTGATGCCGAAGCGGTGCTCGTCTTCGTCGGCGTCGACCCGGCCGCGATCCCGGTCGCGGTCGACTACATCGGCGCGCTGCGGTGGGGCATGCCGCCGGTGCTCGGTTATTTCACGTTGCGCTATCTGTGCGAAGGCATGTCGTGGACCACGCCTGCGATGGCCATTGCGCTGATGGCGCTCGTGCTGAAGGTGCCGCTCAATCTGCTGTTCATCTATGGCGCCTTCGGGTTCGAGGGGCTGGGCGGCGCCGGGTGTGGTTGGTCGAGCGCGCTGGTCATGTGGTTCGAACTCGCTGCGATGCTGGTGGTCGTGCTCGCCACCCGGATGCGCCGGATCGGTCTGTTCAGCGCGATCTCGGCGCCGGATCCGCGCGCGATTCTGCGGCTCGTCCGACTCGGCCTGCCGATCGGCGCGACGATGTTCTTCGAAATGGCGATCTTCTCGCTGATGACGTTGTTGATCGGCCGACTCGGCGTCGATTCTGTGGCGGCGCACCAGATCGCCTCGAACGTCGGCGGTATCACCTACATGATCCCGTTGTCGGTCGGCATGGCGGCGACCATCCGCGTCGGGTTCAACGTCGGCGCGGGCGATCTGGTTCGCGCGCGCGTTGCGGGTATCGTGGCAATCGGTTCGTCGTTGCTGTTCGCGCTGTTTGCCGCGTCGGTGGTGCTGGTGTTCCGCGACGCGATTCCGTTGCTCTACACGCGCGACGCCGGCGTGCTGGCGGTGGCGACGCAACTGTTGGTGCTGATTGCCGTCTATCAGGTGTTCGACGACGGTCAGGCTACTATCATCGGCGTGCTGCGCGGCTACAAAGACACACGCATTCCGTTGTTCGTCACTTTGCTGGCGTATTGGGCATTCTCGCTGCCGGTTGGCGCGATGTTCGGGTTTGGCATCGGCACACCGGCACTCGGGGTCAGCGGCTTCTGGCTGGGGCTGATACTCGGGCTGGTGCTGGTCGCGATCACGCTCGGCGCACGCTTCGTCTGGCTGAGCGGGCGCGACGATCGCATCCGGCTCTACGCGAGGCGCTAGCGCTCGACGCGGTGACGTTCAGTCGATCACGCCGCGCATGAGGGCGGCCACTTGCCGCGGGTACGACACCGCATCGCTGGCATCGAGCGCCGCGGCGGCCGATCGCAGGTCTTCGGGTTTGCGGTTCTGCCCGAGTTTCGCCTTCGCCTCGATCGCTTCTATGTGTAACCGGAACGCGACGATGGCATCGAGCAGCTTGTCGCGCAGCTCAGGGTTCATCTTGTCGGACGTCCATTGCCGCGGCAGATCCGCTTCGTGCCTGGCACTGAGCCGATCGACGATATCGAGCCGGGCGGCGCGGCTGTCCAACAGCTCGATCCGGCCGCGCGCTTCGATGGCCACGTAGTTCCAGGTGGGCACCATGTCCGGGCTCTGATACCAGTTCGGCGAGATGTAGGCGTTCGGGCCGACGAAACAGACAACCACGTCGGTTACCACGTCGAACTCGCGCCAGTGCGGGTTCGCGCGCGCGAGATGTCCGTCGAGCGAGGCGCGGCCAGGGCCGATCAGGAACGGTACGGTGCTAATCCGAGCGCGTCCTGCGCTCACCGTTGTCAGTGTGCCGAACGGATGACGGTCGATCAGTTCGAGTTGCGCGTTGCGGTCTGCTACGGCGAAGTGACTTGGCGTGTACACGATCAGGTCCGAATGAGCGTCCAGATTCCGATCACGATGAAGCCGAGGCCGGCAATGTAGTGCAGAACTTTCTCGCTGATGTATTCGGACAACAGGCTGCCCGCGACGACGCCGATGCCCGATGCGAGCACGAGCGCCAACGATGCACCGAGGAACACCGTCAGTTTGCTCACCTCGCGGTCTGCTGCGTAGAGCATCGTTGCGAGTTGGGTCTTGTCGCCGAGTTCGGCGACGAACACGGTGACGAACACGGTCAACAGTAGCTTGGGATCCATGGTCTTCCTCAGCCGTGCATCGTCAGACCACCGGAGACCGACAGCGTCTGTCCGGTGATATAGGCGGCATCGTCGCTCAGCAGGAAGGCAACGGCGCCGGGATAATCGTCGGGCTGGGCGAGTCGCCGCATCGGCATCGCGCGCTCGAGCTTCGGAACGATGCGTTCGCCGAGGCCGCCGTCTGCCGCCATCTGCGCGAGCAAAGGCGTTTCGGTGGGGCCGGGGCACACGGTATTGATCACGATACCGTCCATGATGTGTTCGCGGGCCAACGTTTTGGCGAGCGCGATCAGTCCGCCTTTGCACGCCGAGTAGACCGCCTCTCCCGACGAACCGACACGCCCCGCATCCGATGCAATATTGACGATGCGGCCGAATTTTCTTGCGACCATGCCGGGCAGCACCGCGTGCAGAACGTTCAGTGCGCCGAACAGGTTGATGTCGACGACTCTGCGCCACAGTTGCGGATCGGTGTCGACGAAACGAGCCATGCGATCCCATCCCGCACAGTTCACCAATCCCGCAATGGCGCCGACGGTCGTTTCGAATTGCCGCGCAACATCGCCCACACGCGCGTAATCGGTGATATCGACCGCGCAGGACGTTGCGTTTCCGCCGGCCGCGCGAATCCCGCCTGCAACCGTCGACGCGGCGTCAGCATTGATGTCCCAGACGCCGATCGTTGCGCCTTCCGAAGCGAGGCGTTCCGCGATTGCGCGGCCGATCCCGCTCGCACCGCCGGTCACGACGACGCACCGTCCACTCAACCCGCGCATCACAATGCCTCCGCTTTTTCGTCGACCGCGCGCAGAAACAGCAGAATTTCCGAGTCGACCTTGTCCGTTGCTTCTTCCATCAGCCAATGCCCCGCATTCAATTCGTGATAGTCGAACTGTCCTTCGATGAAGTTCCGTTGCGACTCCACCGCATAACGACTCACGGCCGGATCCTGATTGCCCCAGATGAACAGGATCGGCAACCGCACCTTGGGCGCCGGGGCCACGCTGAATCCGGA
>DATJGR010000294.1:0-5370 GCA_035494855.1 Pseudomonadales bacterium
GCAACCGTCGAAGCGATTCGCAAAGAAGGCGGCAAGAGCTTCGTCGATCTCACGGTGAGCACCGTGAATCAGAACGGTGTGGAAGTGATCAAGGGCAACGCGACCGCGCGCGTCGACTGAGAGGCGTCGGCGTTCTTAGAACGCCAAGTTCCGGAAATGATCGAGCGCCTCTGGATTCGCCAGGGCGCCGACGTTTTTCACCTCGCGCCCGTTGACGACGTCGCGCACGGCAAGCTCCACCAGTTTGCCGCTGCGCGTTCTCGGAATGTCGGGTACCGCGATGATTCTATCGGGCACGTGTCTCGGACTCGTGCCGGTGCGGATCGCCTGTTTGATTCTTTTTTCGAGCGCGGCATCGAATACGAGCCCGGCTTTCAGGCGCACGAACAGAATCACTTCGATGTCGGCCGCGACGTCGCGACCGATCGCGATGCACTCCAGCACCTGGTCGATCGTCTCCATCTGACGATAGATCTCGGCGGTGCCGATGCGAACGCCGCCGCGGTTCAGCACCGCGTCGGAGCGTCCGTGAATGACGACGCCGTCGTGTTCCGTGAATTCGCCGTAATCGCCGTGGTGCCACACGCCAGGGAAACGCTCGAAGTACGCTGCTCGATAACGCGCGCCGTCCGGATCGTTGAGAAACCCGATCGGCATCGACGGAAACGGCCGCGTGCACACGAGTTCTCCTTTCCCGCGAGGAATAGAGTGACCGTCGTCGTCGAAGAACGCGACAGCCATACCGAGCCCCGCCGATTGAATTTCTCCCGAATATACCGGCAAAGTCGGGTTTCCCAACGCGAAGCAGCCCATGATGTCCGTTCCGCCGGTAATGGACGACAATCGCACCTTTGCCAGATTGTTGTACGCCCAGTCGAAGCTTTCTGCGGGCAGTGGCGAACCGGTGGAGAGAATCGACTTCAGACCGTCGAGCCGGTGTTTCTCGCGCGGGATGTAGTGATTCTTAGCTAGATTCGACAGAAACCCCGGGCTGATGCCGAAGTGATCCACCCGTTCCTCATCCGCGTATCGCAGCAGCACGCCGTGATCGGGATGAAACGGAGAGCCGTCGTACAGACAGACCGTCGCGCCGGTTGCAAGCCCGCTTACGAGCCAGTTCCACATCATCCAGCCGCACGTCGTGAAGAACAGCAGGCGCTGATCGGCGGCGAGATCGCAATGCAGCAGTTGTTCCTTCTGGTGCTGCAACAGCGTACCGCCCACCCCGTGCACGATGCACTTCGGTACGCCGGTGGTGCCCGACGAGAACATGATGTACAGCGGCGCCGCAAATGGCAGCCGGACGAACTCCCGCAGCGGATCCGAATGCCCCAACAACGTAGCGAAGTCGCGCGATTCGGTGAGCAGCGGGGTGGCCGGGTTCGTGCGGATCACCACGGTGTTTCGAACGCTGGGCAGCCGCGCTACAACCTCCGACAACCGCTCGGTGCAATCGAACCATTTGCCGGCATAGTGGTAGCCGTCGCACCCGAGCAGCAGCTTCGGCTCGGCCTGACCGAAGCGGTCGACGATCGCCGATGCACCGAAATCGGCCGAACACGAACTCCACACCGCACCGAGCGCAGTCGTTGCCAGCATCGCAACGACCGTTTCGATTCGATTCGGCACGATGGCGGCGATACGGTCGCCGGACGTGATGCCGATGTCGCGCAGGTGCGCGGCAACCGAAGCTACTTGCGCAAACAATTCCGCGAACGTCAGTGACTCGCGACTTCCCGATTCGTCGCGATAGACCAGCGCCGTCGCTTCGTCGCGCCGCCGCAGCAGGTTCTCCGCGTAGTTGAGACGCGCATCCGGAAACCATCGCGCTCCTGGCATCCGGTCGAGGTGTTCGACGACCGCGTCACCGCGCTCGCCGACGATCTGCGCGAAGTTCCACAACTCGCCCCAGAACGCATCCGGTGAGTGGATCGACCAGTCGTGAAGCGAGGCATAGGCGGCGTGACCGGTTTGTCGCCGGAATCGGTCGAGTTGCGTCGCCGCGACGTCGGCCTCGCTCGGTGCCCAGAGCTTCGTCACCACTTCTCTTGCGAGGTGCGAACGTCGACTTCGAACGACCAGGCGTTGCGCGGTTGCTTGTACAGAAACTGAAAGCCGTCGACGATACCTTCGAGATTGATCAGACCTTCTTCGCCGAGCTTATTCGCGTACTCGGGAAAGCCGCGGATGATCTTGTCGCCGCCGATCGGCCCGTCGATGACGACGTGCCCGACGTGAATGAACTCCGGTCCGTATTCCTTCGCCATCGCCTGCGCCAGGTTGCGCAAGGCGCCTTTCGCTGCGTTGAACGCGCCGAAGTTCGCCCGGCCGCGCATCGATGCGCTCGCGCCGGTGAACAGCAACGTGCCGTGCTTGTTCGGCAGCATGCGTCGAACCGCTTCGCGGCCGAACAGGAAACCGCCGAAACAACCCACTCGCCACGCGCGCTCGAAATACGCCGCATCCATGTCGACGATGCGTCCGGGCGTATTGTTGCCGGCGTTGTAGATTGCCACGTCGAGCGGGCCGCCCGGCGCCGCTCCTGCAGCATCGAACAATGCGGTTACGGCCGCCTCGTCCGTCGCATCGGTTACCACGGCCGTGGCCAGTCCATCGTTGGTGGTGATCGATCGCACAACGCGATCGAGATCGGCCTGCGTGCGGCCGGCGACGAATACGTGCAGCCCGAGACTGGCGAAGCGTTGCGCGAGGCGGGCGCCGAGACCCGCTTCGGGACCTACGCCGATGACGACCGCTTTCCTGCTGCTCATATCGGCGCGCTCAGACGACTCTGTGCAGCAATGGTTGCGCGTTTGTCAGACGATGGCAATTTGCGACAGCGATGTCGAGGCTGCGCTGCAACGTCTCGCGCGTGAGCCATGCAATGTGCGGCGTCACGACGACGTCGTCACGCCGCAACAGCGGATTCGCCGTCGCGACAGGCTCTGTCTCGAATACGTCGAGACCCGCCGCGGCGACGCGACCTTCATCGAGCGCGCCGATCAGCGCGGCTTCGTCGACGAGTGCGCCGCGCGCGGTATTGATCAGTACGCTGCCGCGACGCATCCGCGCGAAGCGCTGCGCGTTCAAGAGATGCCGTGTGTCGTCCGACAGCGGCACGTGCAGGCTCACGATGTCGGCGCGCTCGAGCAATTCGTCGAGTGGCACGAACGCATACGGCAACGCGGGTTTGGCGGTGCGCGCGGTGTAGACGACGTCGGCACCCAGCGCGATCAGCGTCGGCGCGAGCAGTTGCGGTATGCCGCCCATGCCGACGAGTCCGACCGTGCGTCCGGCGATTTCGCCGAGCCGATCCTGCCGTTGCGCGCTCCACGACCAGCCGTCGCCGCGCCGCGCGTCGGCGTCGAACCGGCGGATCTGTCGCAACACCGCCAACATCAACCCGAGCGCGTGCTCCGCCACAGCGCGACTGTTGGTGCCGGGCATGTTGCACACCGCGATGCCGCGCGTGCGTGCACGTTGGAGGTCGATCGTGTTCACGCCGACGCCGATTTTCTGCACCAGTCTCAACCGCGGCGCCGCATCGATGACGCGAGCGTCCACCGGGCGCAGGCAATGCCACAACACCTCGGCGTCGCGCAGCAGCTCGAACAGGCGCGCGTCTTCGGATTCTGGACACACCGACACGTCGAGGCCGGACGCGGACAACGCGGCGAGAGAGTCTGCGAACTCCGGCCCCGCGGCGTAGTTGTAGATCACCTTCACTTCGGCAGAACTTTCCGGAATCCGTGGAAGGTGACGCTCTCGAACAGTCCGGCCTTGCGGTAGGGGTCGGCTTCGCTGAAACGACGCACCGCAGCGAGGTCGTCAGCTTCAACGATGAACAGCGAGCCGCGCATGCCGCCTGCGTCGTCCAGCAGCGGGCCGGCCAGAACGATGTCGATCGGCTTCGTGTCCATGTAGGCGAGATGCGCGTTGCGCGTCGCCATGCGCAGGTCGAGCGAGCCGGGTTTGTCGAGGCAGTAGATCGCGAATTGCATGACGAAAGCTCCTGTCTTCAATGACGTGGCGATAACGGGCGAATGGCCCCGCCGCCGCGCAGTCGTTCGGCGATGCGGATCCCTTCGTTCCACTTCGCGGTGCGCTCGCCGCGCGTGATCGATCCCACCTTGATCATCGGCGCCTGCCAACCGACGGCCAGATGCACGATCGACACGTCTTCGGTCTCACCGGAACGCGCCGAGACGATCGGCATGATGCCCGCGCTCCTGCAGGCGTCCAAGGCGGCGCGCGCACCGCTGACGGTGCCCGACTGGTTCGGCTTGATCAAGGCCGCGTCGATGAGACGTTCGTTGGCGGCCACAGTGATCCGCATCGCGTCGGTCACCACGAGATCGTCGCCCACGACGGACGCGGAAACCGCCGCGCGGAACGCGGCGTAATTCGCACGGTCGTCTTCGGCGCACGGATCTTCCACCAGGCAGACTGCGTATCGATCGGTCCACTCCGCGAGACGTTCGATCCATTCGGCGGGCGCATAGTCTCGCGCGTCGGCTTTCAGCGCGTAGCGGCCCCCTCGATAGAACTGGTTAGCGGCTACGTCGAGCGATATCGCGACGTCATCGCTCGGCTTCAGTCCGGCGCGCTCGATCGCCTGCAGCATCAGCCCGAGAATCGCTTCGTTGCCAGCCACGTCCGGCCAGAAGCCGCCTTCGTCCGCAACTCCGCGAAGACGCCCCGAATCCGACAACAGCGATCCTGCGGCCCGATACACGCGCGCGCACCCGTCGAGCGCCGTCGGCCAGTCCGGCGCGCCGACCGGCAACGCCATGATGTCCTGCAGGTCGATCCGCCCCTGCGCGTGGGCGCCTCCGCCGAAGATCTGTATCTCCGGCAGCGGCATTGCCAGATCCTTTGATGACGCGAGGTAGCGCCACAACGGTTCGCGCGCCGCCGCCGCAGCGGTGTGCAGCACTGCCAGCGACGTGGCGATCAACGTATTGCCGCCGAGACGGGAATGCTGGGGACTGCCGTCGAGTTCGATCAGCATGCGGTCGACCTTCGCCTGATCGCGACAATCGCAGCCGACCAGAGCAGGTGCGATTTCGCGTGCAAAGGCAGCGCATGCGTCTGCAACACCGCGTCCGTCAGCGTCGCGTCGTTCGCGCGCTTCGTTTGCCCCGGTCGACGCGCCCGCCGGCGCCACGCCGCGCCCGACGACATCGCCCGCGCGCAGTTCGACTTCAACGGTGGGCCGACCGCGGGAGTCGTAGATGGCGCGTGCTGTCGCACTGGAGACGGTGGTCACGGGATCGCTACGGGAAGAACGTGAGGCGCCAGTCTTCGATGAAGTCCGCGATCGACGGCGGCGGGTCGAGCAACAGACGCACTGCGGTCGCGCGAACTTTG
>DATJGR010000295.1:0-4845 GCA_035494855.1 Pseudomonadales bacterium
CAGAGATGCGAAGGCGCGCAAAGAAAACCAAGGAATTGTCATTGTTGGACCCATGAATGAATGCTTCCGAGTGCCGAATTAAGGACTTGTGGGCCAGCTTCGCTCTACCGGCGCACATACCATCCCCGACAGATTGTCCCAAATGCCGTGGAGTACCCCGCCCGACCGCATTTTGTCCGATTGCGACCCACCCACGTCGATCATAGCCGCTCGCTGACAAGCAACGAAAGTATTCAGGGGGAAATCATTACAACTTCTAACATGCGCACCGGGCCGACCGACGCGCAAATCATCGGACAAGCCGGTCGAGCACCTCGTCGAGGTTGGCTGCGCCTTTACCATCTGTCTGCGGTGCGGTCGACGGTCAAAGATCAAGGTGCGCTATGCGCTTCCTCCTCGATCCAGCGGAACACTTCGTCGAGCCGCGCGCGTCGCTCAGGGGCCAGATAGGCAAAGTTCAGTCCGCGATCGGTGAACTCCCAGTAGTGCGGTCTGTGTTCCGACTCGAGCTCCTTCCTCAACCGCAGCAGGCGCGGCATCCGTTCTCCGGCGAGGTCGCGGCAGATCCGTCGCGCGCGGGTTTCGTCACCGCGCTGCGAGAACAACGTCGCGAGCTGCAGCTGCGCCTTCCGAACACCGAGCAGACTCTCTTCCTGTGTCTCGCTGCGAATCTCCAGATCGAGGTCGAGCACGATCGTCAACAGGTCGTCGGTCAAGCGCGGCGCATGCTCGAGGCTGGATTCGACCAGGCGCGTGAGATCGCCGGCCGCCGTTTCCAACAGAAACGACTGGCCGCGCTTGTGCGCCATCTGGCCGTAGTACTTGAAGTGCGCAGCGATCTCCAACACCGAACTGTCGACCCCTTCGCGCATCAACGCTTCCGTCATCAACCAATACTGGTTCATCACGTAGTACGAAGTGCGATTGTCGGCGGCATTGATCGACGTTCGCAGATAGCTGTTGAAGCAGCGGATGCACAGACTGAGCAGGTCCGGGTTGCGCGCGCCTTCCTGTACGCCCACGCGGTTGGTGTTGATCGCGATCAGGTTCGCCACTTCGCGCGCATCGGGCACGCAATGCGTCATCAGCGACAGGTACTGGCGAAACACCTTCACTTCCAGCCACAGGCGCTGCTCCTCCACCTCGCTCAACACGCTCGGCGCCAGCGACACGAAATCGGGATCGTCGGCGACAGACCCCGCCACCGCGAACCACGTCTGCGGCAACGACTGACGCAACGGCTGATAGTCGATCAACAGATCCTTCAACGCGTCGACGCAGGCCATTGCAATGCTCCGATCGCTTTGCTCCGTCGCGCTGCGCGCCACGTCCTGCAACTCGTCGATTGCCTCCATCACGCGACGCTTCACCGCCGCACTCGGATTCCGCTGCGCGCGCTGCACGAAGCGGTATGCAGATCCCCGGATCTTCTCGATGATCGATAGCGGTGAGAGGAAACGGAACACGAAGGTGAAATACGGCAACAGCATCAGCAGGCAGATCGTCACCAGCGTGAGCGTGACCGCGAACGCCGCGCCGGGCAGCTGCGCGGTCTCGCCGGTGACGCGGCTGACGCCGACCCAAACGCACTGCAAGGTCGTCACCACGAACAGCGACATCGCCGCAACGTTGATCGGCTCGCGAACGAACAACTGGGTGATGCGGTAGTTGTATCGGGTGGCGGCCAGCTCGACGATGATCGCCGACACCGTGATCGCGATCGCCAGCAGCCCCGCCATCACCTGCGACGCGCTGAGCAGGATGCTCGCCTCGGTGTCGTGGTTGAAGCGCGACAACCACGCGATCGGATCGCGAAACACGGCGAGCCCGACGCCTTCGAGAAACGCGCTCGCGGCGAATATCACGAACGTGCCCAGCGCGAGCAGAACGAACGTGAGCGCCGGAATGGCGCCGGCGAAACTGCCCGAGCGGACGCGGTCGGGCGTCATGCCGGCATGTCAGAAGCCGATCGCGGCAATCGATGCTCCCTGTTCGGATCGCAGATGGCGCGCCATCTTGCCCGAAAACGCGGCGAACCTGCAGCCGGCCCGCCATCAATGGTGTAATGACGCCATTCCAAGTTCAGGAACGAGGAGCGAGGCGGTGCTGAACAAACTCGACGACTACCCCATCCATCAGACGCCGGAACCGATCGCGCACGCGGCGACGAGCGATCGCAACGTCTACGATCGCACCTGGTTCAACGGCTACAGCGGCGATGGCGCGTACTACTTCGGCATCGGCATGGCGATCTACCCGCATCGCGGCATTCTCGATTGCGCGTTCAGCGTGGTCGAACGCGACGGACGCCAGCACTGCTTCTACGGTTCACGCCGCGCGCCGCTCGAGCGCACCGACATGCAGGTGGGGCCGTTCCGACTCGAAGTGACAGAGCCGCTGAAGCGGACGCGCGTCGTACTCGACGACAATCGCAGCGGCCTCGCGTGCGACCTGACGTTTTCCGCGCGCAGCGGCGCGATTCAGGAAGCGCGTCAGACGTTGTGGTCCGGCACGCGCCGCGCCATGGACGCGACGCGCTTCGATCAGTTCGGCCGCTGGTCCGGTGTGGTTCGGCATCCGGACGGCGAGATCAAAGTGAACGACTGTTACGGCACCAAGGATCGCTCGTGGGGCGTGCGCGGCGTCGGCGAACCCGAGTCCGGCGGTGCACCGGTGATACCGGGCGGCATCTTCTTTCTCTGGGCGCCGCTGTTCTGGGAAGACCACATCACGCACGCCATTTTCTTCGACGGTTCGAAAGGTGAAGCGCTGGTTCGCGAGGGCATCGTTGCGCCGCTGTATCCAAACGAGGCCGCGGTTCCGGGCGTGCAGAACAGCAAAGACGAACGCATGGCCACGGCGCGACATCGCGTGCAATACCACCGCGGCACGCGGCTCGCCTCCTCCGCCGAGATCGATCTCGTGAATCTCGCCGGTGAGACGCGCACGATCGCGCTGGAACCGATACTCAAGTTCCAGATGAAAGGTCTCGGCTACGGTCACCCCGAATGGGGCCAGGGCATGTGGAAAGGCGAACAGGCGGTCGGCCACGAGTCGTTCGATCCACGCCAGCTCGACCCGCTCGCGCGCGAGAACCTGCACGTGCAGCAGGTGGTCATCGCGAACGACGGCGCGCGGAAAGGCATCGGCGTGCTCGAGCAGATCGTGGCCGGACCGTATGCGCCGGCCGGCTTCAGGGAGTTCTTCGACGGCGCCAAGTAGTGCGCCGCCAAAAGCGCTGACCGTGTCCGCTAGGGCAGACCCGCATGCGGAATCGCCACGGCCGCGGTCAGCAGTTTTCCTGTCGGTGCCGCTGCTGCCTCGTGCGCGATCGACGTCTGGGCAGTCAGCATGAACAGCGTGCGGCCGTCGTTGCCACCGAGCATGCACGCGTAACATGGCTGGCCCGTATCGATCACTTCGAGCACCTTGCCGCCTTTCTCGATCAACGCGCACTCCGGCGCGATCGGATTCGCGATCCAGATGTTGCCGTTCGCATCGAGCGCGATGCCATCGGGAACGCGCGGCGATGTGTCGGCCCACACGCGACGATTGGTCAGCGCGCCGTCCGCGCCGACATCGAACGCGGTGAGTCGGCTGCCGAGCGTTTCACCGACGATCAGCGTCTTGCCGTCCGGCGTGATTACCGAGCCGTTGGGGAAATGCATGTCGGGTGCGGCAACTCGCACGACCCCGTTCGGCAGCACGCACGCGAGCTTGGCCGTCGGGTGATCGGCGATCACGGACTGAACGCCGCGGGCTTCCATCTGCGCGTCCAGATCGAAGCCGAAGTTGCCGACGTACGCGCGCCCCGCCGAATCGACCACCATGTCGTTGCAGTGGAAGCCAGCAACGCCGCTCAGATCGGCATGCACCGCCATCTTGCCGTCTTTCGCGCGGCGCAGAAGCTGCCGCTTCGTCATCGATACGACCAACAGCGAACCGTCCGGCATCCAGCCGAGTCCGGACGGCCGGTCGTCGATTTCGAACTCGGTGCGCAGATCGCCGGCGGCTGAAACCGACTTCACCGCCGCCGCATAAAAGTCGCTGAACCACAACCGCCCGTCGTGCCAGCGTGGCCCTTCGCCGAAGTAGATCCCCTCCGCCAGTACCCGAGTTGCAGCTGCCATGAACCCTCCTCCCGATGTGTTCCGAATCAGCGTGCACGATACGAAATAAGCAACGGACAGTGCCAGGCACCGTCGTATTCGCAAAGCCTCACACGATGCGGTACTGACACGACGCTGTCAGCACGGCCCTGCAATAATCTCGCGGTCGCCATTGCGGAGAAACACCTTGGGAAAACTCCACGACTCACTGACGCCGCCGCTGATCGCGTTCATCGAGGCGCAGAAGATGTTCTTCGTCGGCACCGCGCCGCTGGCCGGCAGCGGTCACGTGAACGTTTCGCCCAAAGGAATGGACTCTCTGCGTGTGCTCGTCGAAGCGCACCAGCCCGAGTTCGTCGAGTTGAAACCGCGCTTTCCGGAACTACCAGGCGTGCGCTCGATCATTCGATTTGAACGCGGCATCGACGGCTTGCGCGGGCTCGAACAGCCGTCGCTATGACGCGAGCTTCGGCAACACCCGCTCCGTCAACAGCATGAACGTCTCGTGGCTGAGCGGCGATGCGATGAGGTAGTCGAGTCCGATCGTTTCGTGCAGCTCGGCCAGCTTGTCGACGACCTCTTCCGGCGTGCCGTAGATGATCGTGTCTGCGAGATACGTCTCGATCGGATCCTTGCCGTTCGCCTGGGCGCGACGGGCGTACGAATCGATCGTCCATTGCGCGCCTTCGCGCGCCGTAGCAAGCGCGGCGTCACGCGTCGTGCCGATCGCGAGCAA
>DATJGR010000296.1:0-2761 GCA_035494855.1 Pseudomonadales bacterium
CCGCCTCCACCGCGTGGATGCCGAACACCTGCTCGGTGCTCACGACCGACCTCGCCGCGCCCGCTTGCCTCCCTTGGCACCCGAGACCAGCAGATCGATCTTGCGCGACTCGGTGTCGACGTCGGCGAGGATGACCGACAGCTTGTCGCCGAGCTTGATGCGCCGGCCCGACCGTTCGCCGACCAGCGACATCGCGGCCGGATAGAAGGTGAAGTAATCGTCGCCGAGATTCGATACGTGCAGCAGACCCTGGATGAAGATCCGCTCCAGTTCGACGAACACGCCGAAGTCGGTGACGGCGACCACAGTGCCGTCGAACGTTTCGCCGACGAACTGCGCCGCGAACTCGCACTTCAGCCAATCGGCCACGCCACGGCTGACGTCGTCGGCGCGCCGTTCCGTCACCGACAGATGCTCGCCGACTTCGTCGAGATGACTCTGGTCCACACGATCGCCGCTCAACACGCCGGCGATCGCGCGATGCACCACGAGGTCCGCATAGCGCCGGATCGGCGACGTGAAATGCATGTAGCGAGGCAGCGCGAGACCGAAGTGACCGATGTTTTCGGGGCTGTAGCGGGCCTGCATCATCGACCGCAGGATCATCGTTTCGAGCAGACCGCGATCGGGCCGGGCGGTGAGCTGCGCCGACACCGCCTGCAGCGTCTTCGGCGACGGCGCCTCGTCGCTCAAGCGTATTCCCGCGTAAGCGAGTGCTTGCCTCAGCACGTCGAATTTCTCCGGCGTCGGGCCCTGGTGAATCCGATAGAGCGCCATCGCTTCGTGTTTCTCGAGGAACCTCGCCGCGCACACGTTGGCCGAGATCATCGCTTCCTCGATCAACCGGTGCGCATCGTTGCGCACCACCGGCTCTATGCGTTCGAGGAGTCCGTTCTCGAGAATCAGCTTTTGTTCCGGCGCATCGAAATCGAGCGCGCCACGTTCTTCGCGAGCTGCGAGCAGAGCCTTATACGCGAGATGCAGCGCGTGCAGCGACTCCGACACTTCGCGCTCGAGACCCTGATAGCCGGCGTCGATGAAAGCAGCCACCTGCGTGTACGTGAGCCGCGCTCGCGAGAACATCACCGCCGGATAGAAGCGGTACGTGGTCACCTTGCCGAGCGGTGACACCTGCATGTCGCACACCATGCACAACCGGTGTTCCTGCGGCCGCAGCGAACACAGCCCGTTGGACAGCGCTTCGGGCAACATCGGAACGACGCGATCGGGAAGATAAACGGAGTTACCGCGCTCGCGCGCCTCGATGTCGAGCGGTGAACCCAGTTTCACGTAGCTGCCGACGTCGGCGATCGCGACGATCAGCCGCCAACCGCCCTTCGGCCGCGGACTACAGTACACCGCGTCGTCGAAGTCGCGCGCATCTTCGCCGTCGATCGTCACGAGTGGAATATCGGTGATGTCTTCCCGATCGAGATGCCGGTTCGGATCGACGCGATCCGGCAGATCGCGCACTTCGTCGTCGACCTCGGCAGGCCAGTCGACCGGCACGCCGTGCGCACGCAGCAACGTGATCGACGCCGCGTGCAGATCGTCGCCCGGCGCGATCACGTTGATGACCCGACCCGTCAATCCGAAGCTCTCCTCGCCGACCACCGCGACGGCAACGGTGTCGCCGTCGTTCGCCTCGCCCTGGCCATCCGGAACCAGATAGACACGACCCCGAAAGTCGCCTTCGGCGACCACGTACCAGCCGCGCGTCCCTTCGACGGCACGGCCAATTACCGGTTCGGCTGACCGCACCGTCACCGTGGCGATCACCGCCTGACCTTCGACGAGCCGGGCATGCACCGTATCTCCGACGCGCAACCGTGAATCGCGCGTCAGCCGGACCGGCAACGCGCCGCCGCCGGCGGACGGAATCAGCACCAACCGACCGCGGTCGCCGCGCCGGATGACGCCGTCGACCGCAGTTTCAGGTTGCGCCAGCTGATAGGCGCCGCGGGTATCGATGTGCAGATCGCCGGAGTGACACAAGCCACGCAGCACGCGCCGCAGTTGATCGACGTCGGCGCCCTGACGCACACCGGCCACGTCGCGAATCTCGGGCCACCGCATCGGTTTCTTATGCGCACGGAACAGCTCAACGACCGCGCTCGGCGTCAGTAAAGCGCTGCGTTCTGCGCCGTCGCCGCGCGGCTCCGATCCAACGGATTTACTGCGGCGCTTGCGTTTTTCTGTCACGTTGACAACCCCGGAATCGGTGCGTACAGTCGCCACCCGCTACTCGCCGGGGTGGTGAAATTGGTAGACGCGCTGGCTTCAGGTGCCAGTGGGGGAAACCCCGTGGAGGTTCAAGTCCTCTCCTCGGCACCAACCTTTGTAGCATCAAGCGCTTAGATCCTCGGTCGGCCTCGCTGGTACACAAGTGGTACACGTATGCGGCGATTCATGGCCCGGATCTATCGGGCGGCATCGTACCTACTGAGGCGTGGCGCGTCTTGGTATTTCCGGTATCGACTGGTTGGCTCGTGCATGCGAACGTACGCTCAGCTGGGTCACGAGAGTCAACCTCAAGGCGCGGTGCGGGAAGCACAGCGCTTTCTTTCGGGTCTCGAACTCGACGTTGTCATCAAGCGATAACGGAAGTGACTATGGGCGTACCGAAGATGGCTAACGGAAGGGTTGCGTCGCCTAATGCGGAACCATTGACGGCTTGCTCTCACCCCTTCCGGTGTTGAAACCATCGTTTGCGATCACAAGCGCGCGAACTGCCTTTGCGTCGCTCAGCTTTGTACGATCG